>CAIYFD010000168.1 GCA_903925425.1 uncultured Opitutia bacterium
ACATCAGATGGCGCCGCGAGTACCGTGAGCAAGTCGCCGAGGTGCCGGATGGTCTGGTTCTCGACGATGCCCGGGAGGTCGTCGAAGACGAACGGCGCGTGAAGGCTGTTCGCGTAGACGGCAAACACCGCGGCCACGAGCAACCCGGCACCCAGCAGGATCGGCCCCCGGGAAGAGCCGGGCCGGGGAGGCGTGGATGAGGCCGGCCGCGCTGGCATAGGGTGGCGTTAGGTAGGCAGCGGCGTTTCGTGCGGTCAAACCTGCTCGGGAGGGAGTTCGCGCTGACGTGAGGGGCGATCTTCTTGAAACGTCGAACGTCGAACGCCGAACTCCGAACTCCAAATGCGGAGGAAACAGCCGGTCTGACTTCGACGTTCAGCGTTGGACGTTCGGCGTTCAGCGTTCGTCCGAAGCTTCGGGAGATGTGGACTCGCTTCGGGTCCGATTTCGCTTCCCGCTGGCGGCCCCCGCCGTTTCCCTCGGGGGCTATGTCACAGGTCCGCGTCCGCTTTGCTCCGAGTCCCACGGGTTTCTTCCACATTGGGAGCGCCCGCACGGCGCTGTTCAACTGGCTCTATGCCCGCCATACCGGCGGCGTGTTCGTGCTCCGGATCGAGGACACCGACAAGGAGCGCAACGGCGAGGCCTTCCTCAACGTGATCTACGACAGCCTGCGCTGGCTGGGGATGGATTGGGACGAGGGTCCGCAGATCGGCGGCAAATTCGGGCCGTACCTTCAGAGCCAGCGTGGCGACATCTACAAGGAGTACCTGGCCAAGCTGACGGCGGCCGGCCGCACCTACGAGAAGGACGGGGCGATCTGGTTCAAGCTGCTCGGCGAGCGGTACAAGACTTTCGACGACCACCGCAAGAAAGAGGTCGAGAAGGTGAAGAACGCCCCGGCCGTGATCGACGACCAAATCCGCGGGCGCGTCGAGCGCACCGAGGACGAGGACTTCGTGATCGTGCGCTCCGACGGGAACCCGGTCTTTCATTTCGTGAACGTGGTCGACGACATCGCGATGCAGATCACCCATGTGATCCGCGGCGAGGACCACCTCTCCAACACGAGCAAGCACGTGGAGTTGTTCAAGGCGTTCGGCGCCCCCATGCCGGCCTATGCCCATATTCCGCTCATTCTGAAGCAGAACGGCCCGGGGAAAATGTCGAAGCGTGACCAAGGCGCCCTAGTCGAGGAATACCAGCGCCGCGGCTACCTGCCGGAGGCACTGGTTAACTTCATCACGCTGCTCGGGTGGAATCCGGGTGGCGACAAGGAGAAGATGCCGATCGCCGAGATCATCCGCCTCTTCGACCTGCCTGGAGTGAACCAGAGCAATGCGCGCTTCGACGACAAGAAATTGGCGCACATGAATCTGGTCTACCTGCTGGAGCTGCCGGCCGACCGTTTCGTGACGCTGGCCAAGGCCCAATTGGAGCGTGCCGGCGCCGCCACGGCGCTCGCCGCCGATCCGGCCTATCTCCGCGAGGTGCTGCTGATCAGCCAGCCGAAGATCAAGGGCCTGGAGGAACTGCCGGCTTACACCGCGTGGTTCTTTACCGAGGACTTCACGGCCGACCCGAAGGTGCGCGAGAAAGTCATGGCCAAGGGCGATCCCAAGGCGCGCCTCGCCGAGCTGATCGCAGCCCTGCCGGGTTTCGAGTTCTCGAGCGACTCCGCGATCGAGCAGGGGCTCGGCGCCCTCGCGGCGAAAAACGGACTCGGCTTCGGCGACTACCAATCCGTCGCGCGCCTCGCCGTCTCAGGTACCAACGTCGGCCCGAGCATCACCACGATCTTCCGTGTCCTCGGCCGCGAGCGCACGCTGGCGAGATTGCAGCGGTTCGTGGGGTAGGGCTGGGCCGCTGGTCCGGCCACGAGGTTTGCTCGGACCGATCCGTCGGATCCGACCGATCGTTCCGAGGTTGCCGGGTAACTAACCCTTCGGCTTCGGCGCCAGATTCCCCGCATCCACCGCAGCCTGGATCATCTTCTCTGCGTAATCCCAGAGCGGCGCCGAGCCGGTGGCGATGTGGGAGTTGCGGGCGACGACGCGGTCATGGGTCACGCCGTGCCGCTTCCATGCGGCGCCCTCGGTCAGGCAGTTGAGCAGCATCGGCTGAAAGCGGTCCACGGCGGCGGCGAAGTTTGCTTCCGGCGTCTTACGCTCCTCGAACTCGTCCCAGATCGCGCGAAACTCAGCGGCTTGGTCGGCGGGCAGCAGCCCGAAGATCCGGTCGGCGGCGCGCGCCTCACGGTCGTGCTGGCCGACCATCGCGGAGGTGTCGTACGCGAAGGTGTCGCCCGCATCGATCTCCACGAGGTCGTGCAGGATGACCATCTTGAGTACGCGGAGGAGGTTGAGGGACTTCGCTTCGGCGTGCTCGGCCAGCACGATGACCAGCAGGCAGAGGTGCCACGAATGCTCGGCGTCGTTTTCCTGCCGCCGGCTTTCGATGACGAGCGTCTGCCGGAGGACACCCTTGAGGCGGTCGGCCTCGACGATGAAGCCGATCTGTTGCGCAAGACGCTCGGCGGGGTTCGTCATGGGACGAGAGAACGAAAGTGGCCGCGTTCGGCAATGCGGATGCGTGGAGCGATGATTGGGGTAGGGCTGAAGCGGGGCTACAGCCGCGATGGTTGCGCGATTTGATGTCGTCCAGGTGGCCTCACCCGGGGGTAATTCATTCAGGGTGAGGCCACGCCGCCGACCTATCGCGGCGGGGTCACCGAGTCCGCCCTACCTCGGAAAGTGGGCAACAAAAAGTCCGGCTCCCGTGGGGAGCCGGACTTGGATGTGACAAACCGGACCAGGGGGATCTTACTTCCCAGCCTGATAAAGGCGCAGGTTGGTCATCGACCACGCGGCGGGAGCGGGTGCTCCGTTAGCTGGGGCCGCGACCGGCGACGTGATGCGGACGAATTTCGCCTGCACGGGTTTGAACGAGATGATGGTCAGCGTGCCGTCGGCCCGGCTCTGGACGGGCAGAGTGGTCCAGGCGGTGCCGTTCTGCGAAACCTGTACGCCAAACTGACGGGGTACAGCCGGTACCGCTGCGGCCGGAGCCGCGCCACCCGGACCACCTTGGCCGCGACCAGCCCGGGCGCCACCGCCGGGACCGCCAGCCTGACCACCGACCGCGGGATTGGCCGCCGGAGCGGGCGTGCCGGGAGGCAGGACCGCAGCCTGGGCTTGGGGAGCCGCCGGAGCGCCGGCCGCAGGAGGAGCGCCAGCCGGACCACCGGCAGGGCCGCCTGCGGCGCCGCCAGCACGTCCACCGCCTCCGCCAGCGCCACCGGCGCCGCCGCGGGCACCAGCGCGACCGGCGTTGAAGGTGATTTCAGCGAGGTTGATCGCGGTCGGTAGTTCGACTTGGAACCAGCCGTCGGCCGCGGGTGCAGCCGCGGGAGCCGCCGCCGCTGTGCCCGCGGTTGCCGCCACCGCTGCCGGGAGGGCCCAGCCGTTGAGATTGAAGGCATTTTGTACGTTGGCCGTGTTGGCCGTGCCCGTGGCGCTGGCGGAGACCTTCCATGAGGCCTCCTGCAGGAGCTGGGTCGGCAGGGTGGCGACGAGATCGGAGACGGTCCAAGGCGTTGTGCGGGTGTTGGCGGCGCGCACGCGGGCGACGTCGGCCGCGGTGATGTAGCCGGCACCGTTGCCGAAGCTGTTGCGGACATAGGAGGCGATACCGGCGAGTGCCTCGTCGGTGAAGCCGTTCATCGGGATCATCACCTGCGTGTAGGTCTTGCCGTCAATCGGACCGGTGACGCCGTTCAGGAGGGCTTTGATCACGTAGTCGCGATGACCCTGGACGCGCGGCGAACCGGCGAGGGGCGGGGCCATCGTCGCGCCGGGGGCGCCATCGGGAATCTGGAGACCGCGGCCATCCGTGCCGTGGCAGGAGAAGCAGAGCGAGGTGAAGGTCGCCGCGCCATTGTCCATGAGTGCCTGGAGTTCCGGGGCAAGCGCCACCGCGCCGCCGCGGCCAGCACCGCCGCGGCCGCCAGAGACGGAGCCGTTGGCGATCCAGGTGCCGACTTCCTGCATGCCCTTTGCCTTGTTTTCCGCGACGACAGCCTTGGCGAGGGTGGTGACGTCGGGCAGCTTGAGGATGTTGGCGGTCAGGAGAGCTTGGATTGCGACATCGGGATCGGAGTCCTTGGCCATCGCGCGATAGTCGGCCTCGAACGACCGGTCACCGGCCTTGTAGAGCGTCTCGCTCGCGCGGATCGCCTGCACGCGCAGGCGCGGGGCGGAATCCTTCATCGCTTCGCGAACCAACGAGGCGGGCATGGCATTGAGGCCCTCGAGCGTCCACAACGCGTGGAAGCGGGCGACGAGGTTGTCGGAGGATTTAACCATGGCCTCGAGGGCGGGGGCGACCGACTTGTCCTGCTTGAGGATCAGCAGGCGCTGGGCGGAGTCGCGCCACCAGCCGTTCGGGTCGGTGAGGTGCGCGACGAGCTGGGCGGGCGTCTCATCCAGCATGCGGGGCTGCGTGAGGTTGAGGGACTTGGCGGGCTTGCCGGCGATGACCGGGGCACTCTCGTGCGCGGGGATGCCGTCGTAACGCACACGCCAGATGCGGCCGAGGCCGACAATCTTGTCGAGCTGCAGCTGCTTCACGCGGGGATTCATCCAGGTGCCCGGGGCGGACCACTGGGTGTCCTGAATGATGCCGTGGTACATATCGACGATGTACAGACTGCCATCGGGGGCGGTCTTGGTGTTGATCGGGCGGAAGAGCGGATCCGTGTTCATGATGAACTCGGAGAACGGATAGGCATTCTTCAGCTGCGTGCTGCCCTCGGTCTTCACGATCTTGGTGCGTCGCACCAGGCGTCCGACCGGCTCGGCGAAGATCAGGTCGCCCCTGACGTCGTCGGGCAGGGCCGTCCCGCGGAAGATGTCGGGACCGGTGGCGGCGGTGAAGTGGTTGAGCACGCCGAGGGGAACGCGGATGCGGTTCATGCCGCCCTGCATGTCGTAGAGACCGCTGATGGGGAACACGACCTGGTAGTTGTCCTCCATGCCGTCGGGGGCGTTGAAGGTGCCGTATTGGATCGGAATCTGGAAGTTGACGGGACCCTGCTCGCCGCCGGCGTCGATGTTCCAGGTCGTGCCGTTGTCATCCTGGGTCAGGCCCCACTGGCCGCCCGAGTTGGGGATGTTTTCCTTGAGGATGCCGGTGGGAGTCCAACGGAACCGGAAGGTGTTATAGGTGGAGTAAATCCAGTTATCCATCGCCCA
>CAIYFD010000169.1 GCA_903925425.1 uncultured Opitutia bacterium
GCCTCAAAACCGCGGCGCTCGAGCGCGGCGATGACGGCGAGCGTCAGGGCCTTCGGGGTGGCCAAGCCCTCACCCGAATCGGTGTAGATCTTGAGGCCGACGCGCTTCTTGGGGCCGGGGACGACCCGCTTGCCGGTAGTCCCTTCGAACTGCGTGATCAGCTTCTCGACCTCGCGGTCGTAGATCGCCGAGTCGAAATTCTGCAGGGTGGTCTCCCAGACCGGGCGGACGACGGGGGCCGCGGGCGTGGCGGGCGCCGCCTTGGCCGCCGGGGCGGCAGCAGCGCGGACAGCAGGCGCCGGCAGGAGCGCGAGACAGAGGCAGGAAAGGGGCAGAACGAGGAAACGCATGGACGGTATGTCGCCCGGAACGAGGGAAAGTTTCCTCGGCGAGCCGCGAAACTTGACAGGGGCTCCGCCGGGGGGAAAGTGCATTCTTCGATGCGCGGCCGGCGCGCCCCCTCCTGCTTTCACCCCGCGATCCATGCCCGTCATCAAGCCCACCTGCATCAATGACCTGAAGATGCGGGTTAACGTCGTGGACGTGGTTTCGCGGGTTGCGACGCTCAAGAAGGCCGGCAACCGCTTCAAGGGCCTGTGCCCCTTCCACCAGGAGAAAACGCCGTCGTTCCACGTCGATCCGGACAAGGGCTTCTTCAAGTGCTTCGGCTGCGGCAAGGCGGGCGACATCATCACCTTCGTGCGCGAAACCGAGGGGCTGGGCTTCACCGAGGCCATCGAGGCGCTCGGCCAGCGTTTCGGAATCGTCATCGAGTACGAGGATGGCACTGGCGGCCCGTCGCGGGAGGAGCGCTCGCTCCGGCAGGAGATCTTCGACCTGCACGAGCAGGCCGCGGCGCACTTCCACCAGGCGTTTCTCGCCACGGATGCGACGGGGGATTTCATGCGGGAGTACTGGACCGGCCAGCGGAAGTTCCCGCGCGAGCTGGCCGATGAATTTCGCATCGGCGCCGCGGGGCCCAACGGCAGCGGGCTCGGGGACTTCCTGATGCGGAAAAAATTCTCCGAGGCCGCCCTGCGGCAGTGCGGGCTGTTTTTTGTCCGCGAGGAGGCGACGCTCACCCTGGGCTCGCTCAAGCCCCGCTTCCGCGGCCGCCTGATGATCCCGATCCGCGACCACCAGGGCCGCGTGGTGGCCTTCACGGCGCGCCAGACCGACCTCACGCCCGAGGACGACCCGGCGCGCGAGGCCAAGTACGTCAACTCGCCCGAGACGCCGATCTTCACCAAGGGCAACCTGCTCTTCAACTTGGACCGGGCCCGCACTTCCGTCGGCGAGGGACACCCCTTCGTGCTCGTCGAGGGCCAGCTGGACGCCCTGCGCTGCTGGCAGGTCGGCCTGAAGACCGCGATCGCCCCGCAGGGCACCTCCATTACGGAGCCGCAACTGCAGTTGATCCGGCGCTACCACACCCAGGTGGAGTGCTTTCTCGACAGTGACTCCGCCGGCCAGAAAGCCTCGCTGCGCTTCCTCCCCATGGCGATCAAAGCCGGGTTGGAGGTGCGGTTCCTGACCCTGACCGGGGCCGGCAAACTCGACCCCGACTTGCTGTTCCTGGAAAAGGGCCTCGCCGGGTACGAGGAGCTGCGCCGTACCTCGCTGAGCGCGATCGCCTACGCCGCCGGCGCGTTCCTCCCCAATCCACGCGGGGCCACCGCCGAACAGCAGTCGCGCGCCGCCCAAAACATCGTTGAACTCATCGCCGCCAGCGACAGCAGCGTCGTCCGGGAAAATCTTCTCGCGGAGTCCAGCCGTCACCTGCTGCTCCCGCAAAGAGTGCTCCAGCAGGAGCTAGAGGCTTTTGTGGCCCGCCGCAGCCGGCAGCTGGCCGCCCGTCCGACCCCCGCCAATCCGGCTCCCGGCCCCCGCGCCACCGCCGGGATTACCCCCGAGCACGAGCTCCTGCTCATGATCCTGCATTTCGAGCCCATCGCCCGGCCGCTGGCCGACGCCCTGCCGCACGATTGGATCGATACCGGCCACGCCGCTGGCCGGCTCCTCAACCGCTTCCTCGCTGAGATCGCCCACGGCAACTGGCCGGGCCGGGACCAACTCGATCCCCTGCTGGAATCCGACGAGGAACGGGCCCTGGTCGCCTCCCTCCTGTTTGAGGCCCCGGAACTGGACGAACCGATCCGCCAAGTGATCCAAGGTCTGACCCGCTTGCGCCAGCGCGCCCTCGAGCCGCGCCTGCGGCAAATAGAACTTGATTTAGCCAACCACCACGCGGACATTGAATCTGACGCAATTTCACTCGTAAAGGAACTCGCCGAGCTCAGGCGGCAGCTGTACCAGCCCATCACACTGCATGCCGCAGTCTGAACCTAGCATCTCCACCGCCAAATCATGCCGCGCAAAGCCAAGTCCGCCGATACCGACAACCAGTCCGAGGCCGTTGAGGCCGCCCTGAAGAGCGTCCCGCCCGCCGGCGACGCCGCTGCGGGGGGCATCAACGAAAAAATCCGCCAGCTGATCCGGCACTCGAAGGAGCAGGGCTACCTGACCTACGACGACATCAACGAAGCGCTGCCCGACTCCGTCGAGAACCAGGAGGAGATCGAGAACGTCCTCTCGATCCTGCAGAATCTTGAGATCGAGATCCTCGAGCCCGACCAGGTCGAGGACTACAAGCAGCGTCAGGAGGAGGCCGAGGAGGAGGAGTCGCGCTCGTCACAGCACCACCTCCTCCACGACCCGGTCCGCAGGTACCTCCAGCAGATGGGCCACGTGCCGTTGCTGACCCGCGAGC
>CAIYFD010000170.1 GCA_903925425.1 uncultured Opitutia bacterium
GCGGCTGAGGCACCGCCTCAGCCCTACCCGCAAACCATCATCGCGGCCGGCTCGTCGAGCCAGCCCGACCCAAAACCCAGAAGGGAGCCTTGATCGCACGCAGGACGTTCCCCAGTTTCGCGCGATGCCCCCACCTGCCGAGCCCCCGGCACACGTTTCAGCCAACCCGGCCCGCGGCCTCGGCGCGTTCATCCGCCTGCAGGAGAGCGGCCTGCTGCTCGTGATCCTTGCGCTCGGCGTGCTGCTGACGGTGTTCAGTGGCAACGTACGCACCCCGGTCTTTGCCACCGGGGCCGACGGCACGCAGGAGCGCGTGTATGTCACCAACCCGGCGGGCGAAAGTGTCCCGGCCACGGTCGAGAAGAACAAATTCCTTAACGCCCAGAACCTCGCCCAGCTCGCCAAGGACACCAGCTTCATCGCCATCATGGCCGTGGGCATGTCGGTCGTGATCATCGCCGGCGGCATCGACCTGAGCGTCGGCGCGATCTACGCCCTCGCCTCGGTGCTCGGCGCGATGGCGCTGCATGCCTTCGGGCCCAACGGTGATCACGCGGCCGTCGCGCCCTGGCTCGGGGTCTTCCTCGGCGCGTCCGTGTGCGTGGGCGTCGCCGCGCTCTGCGGCCTGATCAACGGCAGCCTCATTGTCGCCCTGCGCGTCCACCCGTTCATCATCACGCTGGGTGCAATGGCCATCCTGCGCGGCATCGCGTTCGTCACGACCAAGGGCCAGTCGATCGGCGGCTTCCCTCCCGCCTTCCGCGAGCTCGTCCGCTACGAGGTCGGCAACGGACTCAGCTTCGTGCCGCTCGCCGTGATGCTGCTCGTCACGATCGCCGGCGGGATCTTCCTCGCCCGGCTCGCCGCCGGCCGCCGGGTCTACGCCATTGGCGGCAACGAAGTCGCGGCGCGCTTCAGCGGCATCCGCGTCGAGCGCGTGAAGCTCGGCATTTATCTCCTCTCGGGCGCCACCGCCGGCATCGCCGCGCTCCTCGCGCTGGGCTACTACGGCGCCGCGACCTCGGGCGACGGCCAGGGCTACGAGCTCAACGTCATCGCGGCCGCCGTGGTCGGCGGCGCCAGCCTGACCGGCGGCAAGGGCTCCGCCCTCGGCGCCGTGCTCGGCGCCCTCGTGATCCAAATGATCAACAGCGGCATCGTGATTCTCGGGATTGATCAAAACTACAGCCAGATCATCATCGGCACCGTGGTCATCGCCGCCGTCGTGCTCGACAACCTCAACACCTGGCTGGCCCGCCGCCGGCAGGCCGCCCATGCCTGAAGCCCCCAATCATCCCAAGCCGATTTTGCCACAGAGGCACAGAGCTCACAGAGCCCAAGCCTCGTTGTTTTTATTTCGGATTCTGTACCCCAAACCTTCCCGACTCTGTGACTCTGTGCCTCTGTGGCAAAAACCGATTTCCTGAGCTCCCCATTTAGCCATCCCCCATCCCCAAAATGAAACGTCTCCTCCCCCTCCTTGCCGCGCTCGCGGCGCTCGCCGTTCCCGGCTTCGCCGCCCAGGCCCCGCGCACCCTCATCATCGGTCTCGTCGCCAAGTCCCAGGGCAACCCCGTCTTCCAGGCCGCCCGCGTCGGCGCCGAGGATGCCGCCAAGGAACTGAGCGCGAAGCTCAACCTCACGATCAAAATCGACTGGCGCACGCCCAACGAGGAGGACGCCCAGAAGCAGGCCGACGCCATCGAGCAGCTCGTGCTCGCCGGCGCCGCCGGGATCTCGGTGGCCTGCTCCGACGCCAACAAGCTGACCGATGCCATCAACCGCGCGGTCGACCGCGGCGTGCCCGTCGCGACCTTCGATTCCGACGCCCCCGCCAGCAAGCGCTTCGTCACCTACGGCATCGACGACGTCCTGTGCGGCGCCCAGACGATGGACGAGCTGGCCAAGCAGATGAACGGCCGCGGCGTGGTCGCGATCCTCGCGGGCAACCAGAACGCCCCCAATCTCCAGAAGCGCGTCCAGGGCGCGAAGGAAGCCGCCAAGAAATATCCCGGGATCACGGTCCGCGACACCTACTACCACAAGGAGACGCCCCAGGACGCCGCCGCGAAGGTCGAGCAGGTCATGCAGGCCAACCCCGACATCACCGGCTGGGCCATGATCGGCGGCTGGCCGCTCTTCACCGAGAACGCGCTCAAGTGGAAGCCCGGCACCGTGAAGTGCGTTTCCGTCGACGCCCTGCCCGCCCAGCTTGCCTACATCCGCAGCGGCCACGTGCCCGTGCTGCTCGCCCAACAGTGCTACGAGTGGGGCCACCGCACCGTCGAGCTGCTCGTCGACAAAATCGTCAACAAGAAGGATCCCGCGACCGTGAAGGAAGTGGCGGCGCTCGTCCCGATCACGAAGGACAACGTCGATGCCTTCGCGAAGAACTGGGACAAGTGGCTGCCGAAATAACGGCGGTTCTCCGCCGCTATTTCGGTTCAGGGTTCAGGGTTCTGAGTTGAAAACCAGGTCCGATATGCCGCGTCCGGTTCAGCGCGATGTGAGGCTCGTTCAACTCTGAATCCGGAACTCCGAACCCTGAACTCCGAACCCTGAACTCCGAACCCTGAACTCTGAACCCCGAACTTAAAACCGCGCCGCGGCGCTCCCCTATGAAAAACATCTTCGCGATATTCTTCCTGACCGCCACCGCCGGACTTTTCGCCCAGCCCGCAGCGCCCGCCGCCCGGCCGCCGCTCGAGGCCCGCGGTACGATCCTATTCATCGGAAACAGCTTCACGTTTGCGGACAAATCGGCGGTTCAATTCTACCGCTCGCCCACAGTGACTGACCTGAATGGCAGCGGTATCGGGGGCGTGCCCGCGCTCTTCAAGGCCTTCGCCAATCAGGCGGGATTGGATTTCGCCGTGAGCCTGGAAACATCACCCGGCAAGGGGCTCGATTATCACATGAAGGAGAAGGCCGAGGTCATCGGCCGCGCCTGGGACTTCGTGGTCATGCACGGGTACAGCACCCTCGATGTCGCCAAGCCCGGCGACCCCACCTTGCTGGTCAGCTCGGCAAAACAAGTGGCCGAGCTGTTGCACGGCAAGAATCCCAACGCGGACATCCGCCTCGTGGCAAC
>CAIYFD010000171.1 GCA_903925425.1 uncultured Opitutia bacterium
CGTCAGCACTACCGGGCGATGGTCGCTGCCGTCCGCCACGCCGGCACCGTCGAAGATTCGGGCCCGGCCACCCACAATCGCACCCTTGAGCGCCGCGGAAACCAGCAGGTGGTCAAAACTTGAGTAAGATTGCTCGCGCGCATAGTGGTAGGACCACGTCTCGCCGCGGCTGTCCGCCGCGGGCACCATCGTGGCAACGGTCGTGGTTCCGCGTGCAAGCATCCGCTCCATTGTCTTGCTGGCCGGCCCGTCGTTGAAGTCGCCGGCGATGATAAAGCGCGCCGACGCCGCGTTCGGATGACGTCGCAGGATCCGGTCCCGCACCGCGCCCGCCTCCGCCGCCCGGCGGCCCTCGGACTGCGGGTCATCGGCCCGCTCGGTCAGCCGGCTCTTCAGGTGCACCGCGAAAATGGTCACTTCCCCGCCCCCGGCCTCGACGGCGACCTCGAGCAGGCCGCGCTTCACGGTCTCGGTCGCGCCGAGGTAGGCGAAGGTGAGGTCGGTGTGCGGCACCACCCGCTTCAGCGGCCGGCGCGACAGCACGGCGAGGTGCCGCTCCCCGTCAGGGCCATCGAGCAGGACGCGGTGCGGGTAATCGAGCCCCTCGGCCCGGAGGTCAAAGGCAAGTTCCTCAAGATACGGGGCGTCGCCCATCTCCTGCATCACGAGCACATCGGCGCCGAGCGCCCGAATCACGGCGCGCAGGGCGCTCTTTTCCTTCTCCGGCTTCGGATAGTCCGTCCGGTAGCCGGCGGTGGTCATCCGCCCCACCGAACCGTAGTTCTCCACATTGTAGGTGGCGATCGTGAGCGTCTCCCCGCGGCAAATCGCCGCGGCGATTACGATCCAAACCAAACCCAAGGCAGTTTTAACCACGGATTTCACGGATGACACGGATTAGGGAAACCGAGATGGATCGAAACCAGCCTTATCCGTGAAATCCGTGCAATCCGTGGTTAAAAAACTCCGGGATCACTTCCCCAAGGCCCGTTCCCGTTCGGCAATGGTCGGATGCGAATAGTGGAACGCGCTGTACCACGGGTGCGGAGTGAGATTACTGAGGTTCTTCTGCGCCAGCTTGCGGAGCGCGCCGATCATCGGGGCGGACCCTCCCACCGCGTCGCGGGCGAAGGCATCGGCCTGGTACTCGTGTTTCCGTGAGAGCAGGTTCGTCAGCGGCGAGAGCCAGAAGGTCACCGTGCCACTCAGCAGGCCAAAGAGCAGGAACGACGGCGCCTGCTCAAACGCCGGGAAACCGAACGCCTCGTTGAACTCCGGCGTGTCCGTGAGCCAGGCGATGGCGAAGAAGCCGCCAACCGTGAACACCGTCGAAAGCAGAAGCATCCGTGGAATGTGCCCGAGCCGATAGTGCCCGATCTCATGCGCCAGCACCGCTTCGAGCTCCTCGGGCGTGAGCTGGGCGATGAGCGTGTCGTAAAGCACGATGCGCCGGAAGCGGCCGAAGCCCGTGAAGTACGCGTTGGAGTGGCCCGAGCGCTTGGAGCCGTCGATCACGTCGATGGTCCGCGCCTGAAATCCGGCCTTCTCCGCCAAAGCCATCAGCCGCGTGCGCAGCGGTCCCTCGGGCAAAGGCGTCAGCTTGTTGAAGAGCGGCAGGATGAGCTTGGGGTAGAGCACCATCATCAGGAGCTGAAAACCGAGCAGCACCCCGGCGGCCCAGAGCCACCACACCGCGCCGGTCCACTCGACCAGCATCAGCAGCAGCCAGAGCAACGGGAAGCCGAGCGCGAGCGCCAGCAGCAGGCCCTTGAACTTGTCCGCGACCCACAGTCCCGTGCTGCTGCGGTTGAAGCCGTAGTTCTGCTCGATCCGAAATTGGCTCCACCAGTCGAACGGCAGCCCCGGAATGCTCAGCAGCACGCCGGACAGGATGAGGAAAAGCGCGTCGTCCCACATCGCGGCGGGCGCGGCCCAGGTCGAGGTGAAGGCAAACAGCGCCGGCAGCACCCCGCCAAACACCACGAGGATCAGGACGAGCGTATCGAACACGCCGGACACCGCGCCAAAGCGGGATTTCGCCAAGGTGTACGCGACCGACTTGGCGTAGGTGGCGTTGTCCATGATCGCGGCCGCCGCCGGCGGCGGGGTCGTGGCGTGGCGGCGCACCTCCGCCCGGTTGAGCGCCTCGAGCCAGAGCTCGGCGAGAAACCGGACCACGATCAAAGCCGCCGCAATTGCCAATACCATGGATTCGAATCCAACGACTTTGTCCCCCACGCCAACGGAAAACTGCGGGTCAATCCCCACGCCCCGGAAGTTTTAACCGCGGATTGAACGGATTTGCGCGGATGATTGCAGGTAGGGCTGAGGCGGTGCCTCAGCCGCGATGGATCGTGAGTGCCTGATCATCAGCGTGGATCAGGGTTCCACTTCAGGACGTTCGAATCGACCTTCGCGACTTTAGCCTTGTCCCGTGTCCGCGGGACTTCTTCGCGTGAAACCCAAACATCATCGCGGCTGAGGCACCGCCTCAGCCCTACCCCGGAGCTTTTGCCGCAGCCGCCGTCAGACGGGCGGCGACAGGGCCGGGTCTTTGTGCTAGGATGCGGCCTTATCCGATGAACGCTTCCATAAGAATTTCCGAACGGACCCTTGGTAAGAGCGATCTCAAGGTCTCGGCCCTCGGCTTCGGTTGCATGGGCCTTAACTTCGGCTACGGCACCTCTCTGACCAAGGCCGAGAGCATCACGCTCATCCGTCAGGCCGTGGATCGAGGCGTCACGTTCTTCGACACCGCCGAGGTGTACGGCCCGTTCACCAACGAGGAGATCGTCGGCGAGGCGCTGGAGCCGGTGCGTGACCGCGTGGTCATCGCGACCAAGTTCGGCTTCAATCTCGGTGCGGCCCGCGAGCCGCGTGCCGCGGGATCGTTGCCCGGCTTCAACAGCCGCCCCGAGCGCATCAAGCAGGTCGCCGACGAGTCGCTTAAGCGGCTCCGCACCGATGTCATCGACCTTTTCTACCAGCACCGCGTCGATCCCAATGTGCCAATCGAGGACGTCGCCGGCACCGTCAAGGAACTCATCGCCGCGGGCAAGGTGCGGCACTTCGGCTTGTCGGAGCCCGGTGCGGCCACCGTCCGCCGCGCGCACGCCGTCCAGCCGGTCACTGCGCTGCAGAACGAGTACTCCCTCTGGACCCGCGGACCCGAGACCAACGGCATCCTCGCGGCCTGCGCCGAACTCGGCATCGGGCTCGTCGCCTACAGCCCGCTCGGCAAGGGTTTCCTCACCGGGGCGATGGGGCCGGACACCCAGTTCGCCGATGGTGATTTCCGGAAATCCCTTCCGCGTTTTACTCCGGAGGCGAGGGCAAAGAACCAGGCACTGGTCGACCTCCTTAAACACTTCGCCGACGAGAAAAAGGCCACGCCGGCCCAGATCGCGCTCGCTTGGCTCCTGGCCCAGCAGCCTTGGATCGTGCCCATCCCTGGCACCACCAAGCTGCACCGCCTTGAGGAAAACCTCGGCGCGGCGAACGTCGAACTCACCGCCCAGGACCTCGCCGCCATTCAGCGCGCCGCCGCCGAAATCAAGATCGAGGGCGAGCGTTACCCGGCTCACCTGATGGCGACCACCGGACGCTGAGCGACGCCAATCCTCTCGCCCACCGGCTACAATCCCGCACCATCATCGCCATGGAAATCAAACGCAGCGGCTCACAACCTTCCAACAAAGGCCCGGCCGACTGGTTTACCGGAACGGTGCGGATCGATCCCCTCTTTCAACCCACGGAACCGACCCGGGCCGCGGGCAACAGCGTAACCTTCGAGCCGGGCGCCCGCACGGCCTGGCACACGCACCCGCTGGGGCAGACCCTGATCGTGACGTCCGGCTGCGGCCGGGCCCAGCGTTGGGGCGGGCCGATCGAGGAAATCCGGCCGGGTGACGTCGTCTGGTTCGCACCCAGCGAAAAACATTGGCACGGCGCCGCGCCCACCACGGGCATGACGCACATCGCGATTCAGGAAAAATCCGAGGACAAGTTCGTCGATTGGCTGGAGCACGTCAGCGACGAGCAATACCGCGCCTAACTCCCCATCTGGTATTCCCGATCTCCCAACTCCCATCTTCGATCTCCTAACTCCATCTCCCAACCCTTTCCCATGAGCAAACCCCGCGCCTACTCCGTCAAAGCCTACTCCGCCGCCAGCGCGAAATCGTCGCTGGCCGCCGCCACCATCGACCGTCGTGAACCCACCGCGGACGACGTCCAGATCGACATCCTCTACTGCGGCGTCTGCCATTCCGACCTGCACTTCGCCCGCAACGAGTGGCACGGCACCGTCTATCCGGCGGTGCCCGGCCACGAGATCGTCGGCCGCGTGAAGGCCGTTGGCTCCGCGGTGACCAAGTTCAAGGCCGGTGACATCGTCGGCGTGGGCTGTCTCGTCGACTCCTGCCGCACGTGTCCCGAGTGCCGCGCCGGGCTCGAGCAGTTCTGCCCCGACTCGGTCGGGACCTACGGCGGCACCGACAAGCATCTCGGCGGCGGCACCCTCGGCGGCTACTCGCAGGGCATCGTCGTCACGCAGGAGTTCGTGCTGCGCATCCCGGCCAGCCTCAACCCCGCGGCCACCGCTCCCCTGCTCTGCGCCGGCATCACCACCTACTCGCCCCTGCGCCACTGGAAGGTCGGCCCCGGCCAGAAGGTCGGCATCGTCGGGCTCGGCGGACTCGGTCACATGGGCGTGAAGTTCGCCCGCGCCTTCGGGGCGCACGTCGTGCTCTTTACCACCTCGCCGGGCAAGGCGGAGGACGCAAAACGCCTCGGCGCGCATGAGGTCGTGATCTCGAAGGACCAGGCGCAGATGGCGGCGCACGCCGGCAGCTTCGACTTCATCCTCGATACCGTGTCGGGTTCCCACGATCTGAACGCCTACCTCAATCTTGTGAAGCGGGACGGCCACCTCGTCCTGGTCGGAGCGCCCGAGCATCCGCTGCCTGTCGCGGCCTTCTCCGTGATCCCGCGCCGGCGCTCCTTCTCCGGCTCGATGATCGGCGGCCTCCCGGAGACCCAGGAGATGCTCGATTTCTGCGGCCAGCACGGGATCACGAGCGACATCGAGATGATCCGCATGGACCAGATCAATGAGGCCTACGAGCGCATGCTGAAGAGCGACGTGAAGTACCGCTTCGTGATCGACATGGCGTCGCTCAAGTGAGCCGCCCCGGCCCGATGAAAAACGTTCTTGTCGTCGTTGGCTCCGGCCAGATTGGCCAGGCCATTGCTCGCCGCGTTGGGATCGGAAAACACGTGCTGCTGGCCGATCTGCGCCGGGAGAATGCCCAAGCGGCGGCGGAGGTTCTCGCGAACGCCGGATA
>CAIYFD010000172.1 GCA_903925425.1 uncultured Opitutia bacterium
AGGGCCCGGCACAGGAAGCGCCGGCGGGACAGGGGCTCAAAGTTTTTCATGGTCGGGCAACCGCAGAATCTTCGCGGTAGCCAAGGAGGTTTCCCCGGAAAAGCCGAGCGTGCGTTTCGGGGCGCCGTCGACCCGGCCGGCAAGTTTTCCAACGACGTAACGCAGTGAGACGGCGATGGCCGGGCCGGATGGTGGTGGCGATTACACGAGGCCCGTGGTCGGGCGGACAAGTCAGGTCCGCCGGAGCGGGAACCTCGCGAGGGAGACGACATCTCCACTCTGCCATGATTGACGCGGGGGGCATTCGCCTAAGGCTTGTCCGCATGGCTCCGCTGCACCCCCGGCTGCTTGTCCCGTCGCTGGTCCTCGCCATGGGGCTTTTTCTCGGAGGCATCGGCTTCGGGCAGACCGCGTCATCTTCCGGTCCGGTGGACAAAACCGATCCCTCGGCGAAGACCGTTTTCTTCGACGATTTCTCCGGGCAGACCCTCGATCTCACGAAGTGGAACGTCGTCATCACGGGCCAGAACGTGAACAACGAGCAGCAGGCCTATGTGGACGCGCCGGAGGTGGTCTCTATCGCGCATGGCGCGGAGGCCGAGGGCGCAGCGAACGGGGCGCTCGTGCTCAAGGCCGTTTTCCGCCCGGGGTTTGTCACGCCCAACAACCGCAAGTTCGACTTCATCTCCGGCCGGATCAATACCCGCGGCAAGTTCGAGTCCGCCTACGGCACATGGGCCGCGCGCATCAGGCTCTCGGCCGGGGCCGGACTGTGGCCCGCGTTCTGGGCGCTGGGCACGGGCCGCTGGCCCGACACCGGCGAGGTGGACGTCATGGAAAACGTCGGCGACGCGACCTGGTTTTCCTCCGCGTTGCACGGTCCCGGTTATTCGGGCAACACGCCGCTGGTCAAAAGAATGACGTTGCCGGCCAGCCGCGATGTCACCGCGTGGCATATCTACTCCGTGGATTGGTCGCCCGAGCAGTTTCGCTTCAAGGTGGATGGGGAAACCTATTACGAGGTTTCACGCGCGATGATCGAGAAGTACGGTCGCTACGCCTATGACAACCCCAAGTACGTCATCCTCAACCTCGCGCTCGGCGGCGACTATCCGAAGAGTGTCAACAAAGTGCCGGGGCCGCACTATCCGGGCCTCCCTGAGGCGAGCGTCCAGCTGATCAAGGACGGCCAGGCCAAGATGCTGGTGGACTGGGTGCGGGTGACGCAGTCGCCGGGGCAACTGCCAGCACCGGTGGCGCCGCCGGTGCGCTGAGCCTCCAAGGTTCCCCTCGGGCGGGCATCCTGCGATGGGGCTCGCGATTCGCGTGGCGAGGCTCCACAGTGAGGCATGGAAAAACGCCCGTTCAGTGAACTCGGTCTCTCCGCCGACATCCTCAAGGCTGTCGACAAGATGGGCTTTGAGGAAGCCTCCCCGATCCAGACGGCTGTCATTCCCGCCATTCTCACCGGCCGCGACGTCGTCGGCCAGTCCTCCACCGGCTCGGGCAAGACCGCCGCCTTTGCGATCCCCGCGATCGAGCGGGTTGATCCGAAGATCCGCGGTGTCCAGGTCCTGATCCTTTGCCCGACGCGCGAACTCGCGGTCCAGGTGGCCGAGGAAGTCGGCAAGCTGGCGCTCTTCAAGCGGGGCCTGCAGGCGGTGCCGATCTACGGCGGCCAGTCGTACGAGCGGCAGTTCCGCGCGCTCGACGCCGGCGCGCAGGTTGTGATCGGCACCCCGGGTCGCGTGATGGACCACATGGAGCGCGGTTCGCTGCGGTTGAAGGACCTGAAGCTCGTGATCCTCGACGAGACCGACCGCATGCTCGACATGGGTTTCCGCGACGACATCGAGCACATCCTCAAGCAGGTCCCGGAGAAACGGCAGCTCCTGTTCTTCTCCGCCACCATCCCGCGGATGATCCAGGACCTGATCGGCCGCTATTCGAAGGACCCGGAGTGGATCCGGATCGAGTCGGTCGCGCAGAACGCCCCGCAGGTGGAGCAGGTTTACTTCGAGGTGGACCGCCGCTCGAAGATCGAGGCGCTTACCCGCCTGATCGACGTGCACGATTTCCGCTACGGCATTATTTTCTGCAGCACCAAGATCATGGTCGATGAACTCGACGAGCACCTGCATGCGCGCGGCTACGCGACGGACCGGTTGCACGGCGACATCACGCAGACACAACGCGACCGGGTGATGGACAAGTTCCGCCGCCGGGGCTTCGAGTTCCTCGTTGCGACGGATGTCGCGGCGCGCGGACTCGACGTCGACGACCTCGAGGTGGTGTTTAACTTCGACCTGCCGAACGACGCCGAGGACTACACGCATCGCATCGGCCGCACCGGCCGCGCGGGTCGCAAGGGCAAGGCCTTCACCTTCGTTTCCGGCCAGGAGATCTACAAGCTGCAGAGCATGGTGCGCTGGGCGAAGCTCGACATCCGCCGGGAGCGCATCCCGTCGCTCGACGAGGTCGACGAGGCGCGGGCCAATGTCTTCTTCGAGAAGATCCGCTCCACGCTCGAGGCGAAACAATTCACGCCGCACGACCGGATGATCGACCGGCTGCTCGACCAGGGTTTTGCCAGCACCGACATCTGCTCGGCGCTCATCACGCTCCTGCAGGGCGCCAGCGCTCCGCCGGTGAAGAAGCCCGCCGGGGCCAAGGCCGGTGCCGGCGAGGGCGACGGAGACAGGCCGAAGGCGCGCTACGGCGGCCCGCCGCCCGCGGCGGTCTTCAAGCGCGAGGAAGAGGCGGCCAAGACGGTCAAACCCGCGCCCGCCTGGGCGAAGCCCGCCCAGGCCAAGGTGAAGGCTCCGGTGGCCGGTCCCGTCACCAAGTTCGTCGCGCCGTCGAAGGCGGTGCCGGCGGGGTATGTCGTCGATAAACCCGCGGGTCCGGCCGGGCCCGCCGAGGGCGAGGGCGCGTCCAAGCGCAAATCGAAGTACGAGCCCGCGCCGCGCACGGGCCGCGAGCAGGGCATGGAGACGATCTTCCTCAACGTGGGCCGCAAGCAACTGGTCACTCCGGGCGACATCGTCGGCAAGATTGCGGGCGTGACGCAGCTGCCCGCCAACGTCGTCGGTGCGATCGACATTCACCAACGCCACGTGCTTGTGGATGTGGCG
>CAIYFD010000173.1 GCA_903925425.1 uncultured Opitutia bacterium
GCCAGGCCGCGTGGTTCGCCGAGCCCGACGGTGCCCAGCTCCTGCTCTGCTCCGAGATCGGCAGCGAGGGCCGCAACTTCCAGTTCGCCCACCACCTCGTGCTCTTCGACCTGCCGCTCAACCCGGGCCTCGTCGAGCAGCGCATCGGCCGCCTCGACCGCATCGGCCAGACCGAGGTCATCCGCATCCATGTGCCCTACCTCGCCGGTTCGGCCGACGAGGCCGTCGCCACGTGGTACCACCGCGGCGTCGACGCCTTCGCCGCGCCCGTGCACGGCGGCAACGACTACGCCGAAGCCTTCCGCGCCCGCCTGCTCACGCTCGCCACCGACTACGGCGAGGGCCGCCTCAAGGACAACGCCCAGACGGCGCTCGAGGCCTTTGTCGCCGAGACCGAAAAGTTCCGCGCCGCCCTCGCGGTGAAGATGAAACGAGGCCGCGACCGCCTCCTCGAGCTCAACTCGTTCAACGCCGAGGCCGCCGGCCGCATCCTTGACCGCGTGCGCGCGGCCGACACCGACCCACTCCTCCGGCAGACCTTGAACGAGCTCCTCGATCATTTCGGCGTGCGCGTGAAGGACCACGAGGATGGCGAGCTCTTCCTCGACGCCGACCACGCCTACATGGAGGGATTCCCGTCCATCCCGCGCAACGGCATGCTCGCGACCTACGACCGCCGCCGCGCGATTGTCCGCGAGGACATCCGCTTTCTCTCCGCCGACCACCCGCTGCTGCGGGACACGATCGACCTGCTGATCGACTCACCCGCGGGCACCACCGCCTTCTGCATCCTCGAGGGCGACAAGCCGAACGTCCTGCTCGAGGCCGTATTCGTGCTCGAACCGCTCGCCGAGGCCCGCTGGCACGTCGACCAATTCCTCGCGCCCACGCCCGTGCGCGTGCTGGTGGACGTCCACGGCCGCGATCTCACGAACGATCCCGGCCGCGCCAAGCTGGCGGAGGATGTGGAGGACGCACCCCTGCCGCTCTTCCTGAAGCGTCCCGGCTTCAATGCCACGCTCCTCAAGAATCTCGTCTCCGGCGCCGCGACTCGCGCCGAGGTGTTGGCGCGCGAACTCAAGCAGACGGCCCGCCAACTGGCCGCCACGACGCTCACCGAGGAGCTCCAGCGCCTCGTCGACCTGGCCAAGGTCAACGACCACGTGCGCCCGGAGGAGATCGAACTCGCAAGGAAGCAGGTCCTGCAGACCCGCACCGCGATCGAGCAGGCCCGCCTGCGGCTGGATTCCCTTCGACTCATCGTCGAAGGCATGGATGCCGGGTAGGGCTGGCTCGACGAGCCCCTCGACCGGGCTCGGGGCCTTGAGCCTGCCGAAACGGCCGGCCGCGATGATTGCGGGTAGGGTTGAGGCGGTGCCTCAACCGCGATCATTTCGGCACGGCGGAGGCACCGCCTCCGCCCTACCCTAAGGCATCGATCCGTCGGGGTTGGGCCAGCGGCCCAACCCTACCCTCCGGCCACAAAAAAACGGGGCAGGAAATCCTGCCCCGTTGAATAAAATCGCAGCCGCCTCGTCGAGGCAGCCCTACCCTCGGATCTCTGGCCTTTAATTCAGGTTCTTCTTGTAGAACGCCACCACCAGCGGCCAGGACTGCTGCGCGGCCTTCAGGTTCGCTCCACCGGCACCCGCTTGGGCGCTCATAAAGCCGTGGCCGGCGCCCTCGTAGGTGTGCGCCTCATAGCTCTTGCCGAGCTTCTTCATCGCCGCCTCGGTGTCCGGGACGGTCGCGTTGATGCGCATGTCATTACCGGCATAGAGGCCGAGCACCGGAGCCTTCACGTTGGCCAGCTTGGTATCGTAGGTCATGTCGCCCGTGAGCGTCGGGTTGCCGTAGTAAACCACCGCCGCGTTCAGGCCCGGCTGGTACGCCGCATAGTTGAAGCTGCCCGTGCCGCCCCAGCAGAAACCGACCACACCGGTCTTGCCGTTCGAGCGGGCGAGCGTCTTGCCGTA
>CAIYFD010000174.1 GCA_903925425.1 uncultured Opitutia bacterium
GAGTTGGCCCGCCTCCCTGTCGATCCGACGGTTGGGCGCATGGTGTTGCAGGCCCGGACGGAGAAGGCGCTGCGCGAGGTCCTCGTGATCGCCGCCGGCCTGAGCGTGCAGGACCCGCGGGAGCGCCCCCTCGACAAGCAGGCGCAGGCCGATGCCGCGCACCGGCGCTTCACGCATCCCGACTCGGATTATCTCACCCTCCTTGAAATTTGGGATTCCGTGCACGGCGAGTTCGACACGATGTCACAGGCGCGCCTTCGCCGCTTCTGCCGGGATCATTTCCTGAGCTACACCCGGATTCGTGAGTGGCGCGACATCCACGGCCAGCTCCTTGACGCGCTCGAGCAGCGCGAGGGGTTCCGGATGACCTCGATCTTCGACGGCGTGAAACCGGATGCCGCGGCGAGCGAGAAACTCCTCTTTGGCTCCCCCGGCTACCGCGCGATCCATCACAGCATCCTCGCCGGCCTGCTCGGCAACATCGCGCGCCTCGACGAGGAGAATGGCGGCTACAAGGCGACCCACGACCGCAGGGTGAACCTCTTCCCCGGCTCGGCGCTGTACCAGCGCGACGACCCGAAGAAGAAAACCAACCCGTCCCGCTCCGCGCCGAAGACGCGCGGACCCCGCTGGATCATGGCGGCCGAGATCACCGAGACCACCCGGCTCTACGCTCGCACCTGCGCCCGGCTCGATCCGGCTTGGGCGCTCGAGCTCGGGACGCACCTTGTGCGGGTGGCCCACAGCGAACCGTTCTGGGACGAGGCCCAGGGCCGGGTCATGGTGCGCCAACGCACGCGGCTGTACGGGCTCGAGATCGACAGCCGCGCCGTGAGCTACGGGCGGGTCGATCCGGTGCACGCGACCGAGCTCTTCATCCGGGAGGGCCTGGTGAACGACACGATCACATGGCCGTTTGATTTTCTGCAGCACAACCGCCGCGTGCGTGCCGCGGTGGAATCCGATCTCACCCGGACCCGTGATCGCGGCTACCTCAACCTCGACGAGGCGGCCTACCGGTTCTACGCGGCGCGATTGATGCCGTTGCCGGAAGGCGGTGGGCAGAAGGCGGACGGCAGAAGGGGAATCCCCGGCATTTCCGCCGTCGCCGAGTTGGTCGACCTCATGCGGGAGCGGAAGGGCGCGGAGCCGGGATTCCTGCTGATGGAGCCGGATGACCTGCGCGATCCGGAGGCGCCGGAGCCGGACCGGGCGGCGTTCCCGGAGGCGCTGCCCTTGGAAAATTCCGCGCTGCCGCTCGCCTACGCCTATCGTCCGGGCGAGGCGGAAGACGGCGTGACGCTCGAGGTGGGCGTGCGGGAGGCGGAGGATCTCACGCCCAAGGCACTCGACTGGGCCGTGCCGGGTCATTTGCCGGACAAGGTGGAATTCTATCTGAAGAGTCTGCCGAAGGAATTGCGCCGGGCGTTTGTGCCGCTGGCGGAAACCGCAAAGGCCGTGGCGGTGCAGGTGGCGCAGCGCGACCGGTTGACCGGCCGGCGTGAATGTCTGGCGGAGGCGCTGGTGGCGCATCTGCGCGAGGGATTCCGGCTGGCGGTCGACCCGGAGATCTGGGCGGGGAAACCTCTGCCCGATCATCTCCGGGTGCGTGTCCGGGTGGTCGACGCGGCGGGCAAGGAACTCTGCGCCAGCCGCGACCTGGCCGAGATCCATGCGACGCTCGACGTGCGGCGCCGGGCCGCGACGGCGGCCGCGGCGAAGGCGGAGCCGCCCGAGTGGATGCGGGCGCGCGTGCGCTGGGAGAAACCGCCGCAGACGGCGTGGACCTTCGGCGACATTCCGGAGCAGGTGGAGGTGGGCGACCACGCCGGGGTGCCGCTGCTCGCGTGGCCCGGGCTGCTGGCGCAACGCGAAGGCGTGGCGCTGCGGCTGTTCAAGACCGTGGAGGAGGCGCGGCGGGCAACGGATACTGGCCTTGCCGCCCTGTTGGAACGCCAACTTGGCACCGACCTCGGCTGGCTCGAGCGCGACCTGCGCGCGTTGCGCACGCTCGGCCCGCTGGCCTCGACGCTCATCCCCATGGAGTCCCTGCAGGAGGACGCGTTTGGGATGATCCGGAGTTGGGTGTGTGATGCGGGCCGGGTCGCGACATCCGATGGATCGGGGGTAGGGCTGGCTCGACGAGCCGGCCGCGATTCATCGGACCGGGCCGCCGGGCCCGTTCGACAAGCTCAGGGCCCCGAGCCTGTCGAGGGAGACGTCGGCTCCTGCCTGTCAGCCGCTGCCTTCGCTGCCGCCCTGGAAAAATCCAAGTCTGATCTCCGCGGGCTCGTGCCCCGCATCACCGACCTGCTGCGGGAAATTCTCACACTGCGGCAGGCGCTGCTGGTGCATCCGCATCCGCCGGCGGGACTCGAGCGCGAGCTCGATGCCTTGGTCCCGGGGGATTTCCTGCGGGTCACGCCGCACGCTCAGCTCGCGCATTTTCCGCGCTACCTGAAGGCCATGAAAGTCCGCGCCGACCGTTGGAAGCAGAATCCGGCGAAGGATGCCGAGCGCACGGCGCAGCTCGCGCCGTATGTGGCGCTCGTCGCCAAATCGCCCCGGACGACAACGAATGCCGCCACCCGCTTCCGCTGGCTTGTGGAGGAGTTCCGCGTGAGCCTTTTTGCTCAGGAACTCGGCACGGCCGAGCCGGTGTCGGTTGCGAAATTGGACCGCGCCCGGGCCGAGCTGCCCGCGGGTCCGGCGCATGCGCCGCAACCCACCAAGGCGGAGCCGCCGCCCAAGCGCCCGCTGCTGACCGATCCCGCGAAGAAGGCGGCGCCGTTGAAGAACCTCAGTGCGCTGGACAATCTATTCCGCCGCTAACCTCGGGCGCGGGGAGGGATTGGGCGGGCTCAAGACAGAATCCGGGACAGACAGCCAGGCCCGAGGGCCGGGCAGCGATGAGTCCAGAGGCGCATGGTTTCCAGGGCGGCCTGCTTGCCCCGGCTTGGGAGTCTTCGGTGCCGTGGTCGCGCACGGCGCCGTCGGCGTTGAAATATTTCCAGCCGAATCCGGCGCCTTCGTTTTCGACGGTGGAGAAGCTGGTCGTCCCCGGAAGGCAGCAGACTTCCACGTTCGGGGATTTGTTGCCGTGCTGGGAGACGAAGGCGGCCTCGGGTCCGGAAAGTTCCAGGACGGATCTCCATTGATTCATGAGGGCACAGGAAGTCGTTTCCGCCCCGATGTCAGCCGGGCATACTACTTACGCGGATCTTGCTGTATCATCTCAGCCAAGTTCTGCGCACCGCCGCGGCGGTTTTCGCGGGCGAATCCGTCAAGCTGTCGATGTTGCCGGTCTGGGTGGAGTGACTTCCCGCTCCTTCAGGAGGTGGCCGCATCCTCCGGGCGGTCGGCGCTGACCAACCGGGTGTACTCGATGATCACCTGTGAGCCGGTGGTGCCCTGCATGTCGTCCCCGCAGCCGGCGAAAAGCTGCAGGGTGGCACGGGTAAATCGGCCCGGGGATGGATCCAATCCGGAAACCGGGCCACGGCATCGCGGCTTCGGCAGCCCGGATTCACCGCGTTCCCGTCGGAGCCGCCGGCAGGCTCTGGAGGAACAGCCAGAGTGATTTCTGCTCGACCTCGTAGAGCTCGCCGAAGGCGCGCGGCATGACCGGGCTGACCGCGGTGCCGTCGGGGCGTTTGCCGGTGCGAAGGAGATTGAGGAAGTCGGCCTCGGTCCATTTGGCGAGGCGGCTGGTGGCATCCGGAGTGAGGTTGGCGGCGCGCGGCCAGTCGGACGGGCCGGAGGCGATCCGGCCGCCGGAGAGATTCGGGCCGTGGCACCCGGTGCAGGCGTTCGCCACGTAACGGCCGTACTCGACGGTCAGGCCGGCCGTGATCTTCGCGGGCCGCAGGAGCTCGTGGTCGATCAGTTCAGCGGAGGGCTTGATCGTGCCCACGAACATCAGCAGCCGGGCGATGGGGCCGAGCTGAACCGGGCCGCGCGCGCGGTTCACGGGCGGCACGGACTTGAGGTAGGCGATGAGCGCGCCGAGGTCCTCGTCGCTGAACGGGGCGTAGTCGGTCGACGGCATGAGGAACAGCGGGTGCCCGTCGGGCGCGAGGCCGTGCCGGATGGCGCGGACGTAGTCGTCGTCGCCGAAGCGTGCGGCGAGGCCGCCCGGACCCCGGGTGAGATTAGGCCCGGCCACGCGGCCCATGGCGGGGTCGTCGATCACGATTAACCCGCCAAGGTCCTCCCCGTGGCAGTCATAGCAGCCGCGGGTGGCGGCGAGGTGGCGTCCCTGCGCGATGGCCTCGGCGTCCGAGGGGACGGCGACCTTCGCCACGGTCACCTTGTAGTTGCGCCCGAGCTGGTTCTTGGCGGACCAGGACACCGCCACGAAGGCGAACACGAGGAGAAAGGCGAGGACGCCCAGGATCTGCCCGGAACGGCGAAGGAGTGTGCGCATGGCCCGGGGTTGTAGTGCCAAAACTTTCACCTCCAAGTCTGATTTAGTGAAAGATCATCTTTGGAAATGATTTCGCGATTGCTGACGGAAAAAGCCGGCCTTTATTCGTCACCCACTATGTCAACTCCTGTCGTCGGCATCATCATGGGCAGCACCTCGGATTGGGACGTCATGCAGCACTGCACGCAGACGCTCGAGAGCCTCGGGATCCCCAATGAACGCCGCGTACTGAGCGCGCACCGCACGCCGCAGCAGGCGATCGAATGGTGCGGCGGCGCCAAGGGCCGTGGCCTCAAGGTGATCATCGCGGCGGCCGGCGGCGCGGCCCACCTCGCGGGCGTGGCGGCGGCGATGACCCCGTTGCCCGTGCTCGGCGTCCCGATGGAGTCGGCCGCGCTCAAGGGCATGGATTCGCTTCTCTCGATGGTCCAGATGCCGGCCGGCATCCCGGTCGCCACGCTCGCGATCGGCAAGCCGGGCGCGATCAACGCGGCGCTGTTTGCCGCCGCGATCATCGCGCTGGGCGATCCGAAGGTGGCCGCGGCGCTCGACGCCTACCGCGCGAACCAGACCAAGAAGGTCCTCGAGGCGAAGCTGCCCTGATTAAGGGGTAGGGCGGAGGTGACACCTCCGCCGCGATCGATCCCGGCGGACTCACCGAGTCCGCCCTACCTCGATCCTCACGGCAGCACGATTCCGCGCTGCTCCGGCTCCGGGTGCTGGCGGTAGAAGAGGGCGGTGTGGCCGACGGCGCCGATGCACAGGCAGCGACCCTCGTCGGCGATTTTGTCGCACAGGCTGGCGCGCTCGTCGCGTTCGGCCCCGAGGAAACGCAGCTTCACCAGCTCATGGGCGCGCAGGAGTTTCTGCAGTTCGGTGAAGAAGCCGGGCGTGAGCCCTTCCTTGCCGACCTTGAGCGACGGCTCGAGCTTTTGCCCCAAGCCGCGCAGATGCGACTTTTGCGCGCCGGTGAGAGTGAGTTCGTACATCGGAACAGCGATGACAGGGACCGGGCCGGATGGGAAAGCTGAATCGGGGCCGGAAGTTTTTAACCGCGGATTTAGCGGATGGCCCGGACGGGAAGCCGGGTTTTCAACCCCGCCAGCGGGCGACGTCATCTGGCGTGTCGAGATCGAGCGCGAGCTCGGGGAGATCGACGGGCGCGACCCCAGCGGGATGGCCGTTGAGCAGGGCGCGCGCGCCTTGGTCCCCCTTTACCGTGACCAGCGCGAAAAAATGTTCGCGGCGGAACAGCGCGGGCACGCCGTTGCGACCGGCATA
>CAIYFD010000175.1 GCA_903925425.1 uncultured Opitutia bacterium
AATCCGGCGCCGGCGCCGGGCCGGTGCAGCAGGCGGTCGGCGATGGCGAGGGCCACGGCCTCAAGCGTCGGCAAGTCGTCGCCATGGAGCAGGAGACTGTGCGAGAGGCGGTCGCGCGCGATGGCCTGCTCGATGACCGAGACAGCAGGAGTGCCGGCGAGGGCGGCGGGCCAGGTGGCGTTCATCGGGAGGACGGAGGACAGAGGACGGAGGACAGCTGGCAAACGGCGAAGGACCGAGTGAAGTCTGGCATCGGATTGTCCGTCGTCCGTCATCGGTCCTCTGTCCTCGGGCTTCAGCGCCTCACCCGAGCCGCTTTTGCACCGCGGTCCAGATGGCCTTCTCGACAGCCTTCTCGGGCTTGGTGCCGTCGACGACCACGAAGCGCTCGGGCATGCCTTTGGCGAGGACGAGGTAGCCCTCACGGACTTTTTTATAAAACGAGACATTTTCGCGCTCCATGCGGTCGGGCAGGTCGGAGGCGCGCTGGCGCAGGCGGGCGAGGCTGACCTCGGTCGGCACGTCGATGACGATGGTGAGGTCGGGCATGACGTTGCCGACGGCGAAGCGGTTGATGCTCTCGACCGGGCCGGTGCCGAGGTTGCGGCCGATGCCTTGGTAAACCGTCGAGGAGTCGAGGAAGCGGTCGCTTAGCACCACGGTGCCCTTGGTGAGGGCGGGGGCGATGATCTCGCGCACGAGCTGGGCACGGGCGGCGGCGAAGAGGAGCAGCTCGGTCTCGGCGCACATCTCATCGCCCTTGGAATTGTGGACGATGATATTGCGGATCTGCTCGCCGATCTCGGTGCCGCCTGGTTCGCGGAGGCTGATGACATCGCGCCCGGCCTTTTGGAGGCGCTCGGCGAGGTGGGCGATCTGGGTGGACTTGCCGCTGCCTTCCGAGCCCTCGAACGAGATCAACTTGCCAGGTACTTTCTGCTTGAGCGGCATGGCGAGATTCTGGGGCGGCTCAGCGCCAGTTGGCGAGAAAGGTTTCCAGATCGTCGAGCGTCGGGCTCTTCGCGGTGCGCACGTAGTGGCCCGAGGTGCAGACGCCGAGCGTGAGGGCGCCCTCGGGATCAAGGCCGAGGACCTGACCGGTCATGAAGCCGGCATTGAAGTGGTCGCCGGCGCCCGTGGTGATGAGGGGCTTCTCGGCGAGCGGGCCGGGCACCCAGTAGGTCTTGTCGCCATGGGCGCAGGCCGCGGACTCGCGGGGGTGCACCACGACGGTGTCGATCGCGAGCATCTTGCGGATGTCCAGGGCCATCGTGCGCAGGCCGGCCTCGTCTTCCTTGACCGGGGCAAAGCCGAGCACGGCGAAGACCTGCTGGGCCTCCTTGAGATTGAGACCGAGGGTGACGCGGCCGAAGGCCTCGAAGCGGGTGAACACGGTGAGCGCGCCACGGAGATCGTCGGCGGTGCGCTTCTCGGGATCGGCCAGGTCGAAGAAGAAACGGCGCGGGGTCTTCGGGAGCTTAGGCAGCACGTGGTCGGCGAGGTCGCGCAGGATCGCCGTGGCGTGCGGGAGCATCGTCCAGTTCACGATCGCAACAAGGCCGGCGGCCTCGATTTCCTTCCGAAAGTTGTCGGCCCCGACCACTTCGTTGATCTTGGCAGTCGTGACCTCGTCGAGGCTCCGCATGATGCCGAGCATGATCTTGCCGTCCTCGAACTCGACCGCGGTGGTGTGGGCGGCGCTGCAGAGGGACTGGACCTTGGCGTGCTTGGCGAGGTCGGCGAAGACGGGATGGACGTTCGGGTGGCCGAGGGCGCCGACGTAGGTCACGCCGCTGCCGAGGGCGAGGAGGCCGCCGGCCATGATCGGGCCGTTGCCGCCGAGCTTCTCCATCGTGGGGTAGAGCTCGACGTTGGTGCTTTTGCCGGCCGCGGCGGCGAGGCGCTTGGCGAACTCGGTGATCGTGGCGATCGCGGTGAAATCGGTGCCGGCGCCGCGGCGCTGGCCGACGGCGGTGACGATGGTGTCGACGAAGCCGTCGAGGCCGACCAAGGCGCGGCGGGCGCCGGAGGCGGCGCGTTGAGTGCGGAGGGAGGCGAGGGTGCGTTGGCGGAACATTGGGTGGGGAATTGAGCTGAAATCCGCGGCGGGTCCGCGGCAAACAGATTTCCGGGGGAATTTCCGTTGAAGGTCAGAGGCAAAACCGCCAACTCTCGACGCCATGGTGATCCGGCTCCTAATTTCCCCGATTTTTGGTATGAATCTCTTCGAGCTCTTTAAGGGCGTCGATCCTGTCGGGCAGGGAATCTCGATCCTGCTGGGAGTCTTCAGCATCGTCGCGTGGGCGGTCATGTGGAATAAGCACCGCGAGCTGAAGGCGCTGCGCCGCCTTAATCATCTCTTCGAGCGCAACCTCCGGAAGGAGACTTCGATCCTGAACCAGCCCGACGCCGGCCGCGATCAGAGGACGATCCCGTACGCCGATCTCTTCGCCGATGCCGTCGAGGCCTACTGGCGCGCGGCCGCGATCGGGAAGGAGAAGGGCGAGGACACGCTTCGGGCGCGGCTCGAGCACGCGGAGAACGCGATCCAGCGCGCGCTCGCGCGCCAGACGCTCCGCTACGAATCGAGCATGATCTTTCTCGCCTCGATCGTCTCCGGCGCGCCCTTCATGGGCATGTTCGGCACCGTCTGGGGTGTGATGGAGGCGTTTAGCCGGATTTCCGGCGACAACGTGGGGATCAAGGACCGTGCGCCCGGCGTCACCGCGGCCCTGTTCACCACGATCATGGGGCTCGTGGTCGCGATCCCGTCGGTTTTCGGCTACAATTTCCTGCTCGGTAAAACCAAGCAGCTCATCACCGAGATCGAAAACTACGCCAGCTCGCTCGCCGACCGCATCGAGCTCGAGAGCAAATAAGCGACCGCCGCCATGGCCCGCAATTTCCGCCGTCCCCGTTCCGCCCAGCCGATCGCGGATCTGAACGTGACCAACCTGATCGACCTGGGTTTCACGCTCCTGATCATCTTCATGATCGCGACACCGCTCATCGTGAAGGAGCAGGCCATCAAGGTGAATCTGCCCGCCGAGACGCCGCGGGCGCAGGAGAAATCCGACAACACCCCTGTGCAGGCGGTTTCGGTCAACAAGGGCGGCGAGTTTTTCTGGGGTACCCGCAAGGTCACCATGGCCGAGCTCGCGACGCTCATGACGGATGCCGACAAGCGGGCCAAACCGCCGATTATCAGCGTGCGGGGCGACGAGACGGCTCCCTATGGCAAGGTCATGCTCGTGATTGATGAAATCAAGAAGCACGCGAACCTGAAGCAGAAGATCGACCTCGCCACCCAGCCCGTAAAATGAGGTTTTCCGGATGACCCAACGGTTCTCCAACGCGGTTCTGACCTCGGCTCTTTTTCACGCCGCGGCCATTGTGCTGATCCTTGCGATCAGCTGGCTGGCCGGCCTGCGGTCCGGCAAACCCCTCGACTTCTTCGAACTGGTGGCCGGCGAGGGCGACAACTACATGGCGACCGAGGCACCTGCGTTGGGCACGGCCGATGGCAACCCGGCAAATGTGGCTCCGGCCGAGGCCCCGTCCACGATGGTGGTGACCGCAAAGGCGCCCGCCCCGGTGCAGGCCCCGAAGGACGTGGATTTCTCGAAGAGCGTCCAAAAGGTCGCCGCGAAGGAAACCGCGAAGATCGCCGCGAAGACTTTGGCCGAGCAGAAAGCGGCGGAAAAGGCCGCGAAGGTGGAGGAGGCCAAGCAGGCGAAGATGACGAAGGAAGAATATGACCGGCTGAACAAGGGCAAGACGTCCCCGGCCCTGAACCCGAAGACCAACGCGCCCAAGATCGACGCCAAGGGCATTGCCGGTGGCGTGGCGGGCGGCTCGACCGCCAACACCAAGGGCGGCGCCGGCGGGAACGCGATGACGGCGGCCGCGCGCGGCTTGGTGGAGACTTACACCTCGATGCTGAAGGACCGGCTCCAGACCAACCTGCAGGATCAGAGCCCGCCGGGCCTCAGCGACACTCTGGTGGCCACCGCCTCGATGACGATGCTCGCGGACGGGACCCTTTCGGGCGGTAGGATCACGAAGTCCTCCGGTAAACCCGAGTTCGACAAGGCGGTGCTGGACGCGATCCGGCTGACAAAAATGCCGTCGCGGCCGTCCGGCTTCGAGACCGGGACGTTTACCCTGGATTTCAAGGCCCGGGACAAGAACGACTGAGGCTGAAATATTCCTTGCGTTCGTCGGCGGAAAACGGATTTTCCTCAACCCTTGTCAGCTGGAACGGGCTCTTAGCTCAGTTGGTAGAGCGCCTCAATGGCATTGAGGAGGTCAGCGGTTCGAACCCGCTAGGGTCCACCAGCTTTCGCTGCCGCAAGGAGCGAAATATGCGGCGTTTAAACTGCCGGGGTAGGGCTGGCCCGCCGGGCCGGCCACTTCTGAAACGCTCAACGCTCAACATTCAACGCTCAAGTCTCAGCCCTGCAGGCTGCGCTCATACTTGAGCGTTCAGCGTTGAATGTTGAGCGTTGAGCGTTTGCCGGGCCTCGGCCCGGCCTCTGGTTCACGGCATCGGCACGTGCGGCTCCACCTCGGCATCGTAGTTGATGCCAGGCAGGCCGAAGCCGAAGAGCTTCATGAACTCCGCGCGGTAGCCGGCGATGTCGGTCAGCGTTGGGAGATTCTCGGTGTCGACGGTCGGCCAGACGCGGGCGACCGCTTGCTGAATTTCAGGCTTCATCTCGAGGTCATCGATGCGTACGCGACCGGCCTCGTCGAAGCTCAGGGCGGAACCATGGTACATCTGCGTGGCGAAAAGCCGCTGGATCTGCTCGATGCAGCCCTCGTGCGTTCCGTGGGCCTTCATGATCTTGTAGAGGATCGAAATGTAGAGCGGCACCACGGGGATGGCGGAGCTGGCCTGGGTGACGAGCGCCTTGTTGACCGAGATGAAGGCGCGGCCGTAGCCGTGGGCCTTGAGCAGGGCGTCGATGCGCTTGCCGGCGCGTTCGAGATCGTTCTTGGCGAGGCCGATCGTGCCATTCTTGTAGATGTCCCACGTGACGGCAGGCCCGATGTACGAGTAGGCGACGGCGGTGGCGCCGGGCGCCAGCAGCTTGGCGTCGGCGAGGGCGTTCATCCACATCTCCCAGTCCTCGCCTCCCATGACGGCGACGGTGTCGGCGATCTCGGCCTCGTTGGCCGGCTCGATCGTGATGTCGCTGACGATGCCCTTGTCGGTGTCGACCGTCTTGTTGCTGAAACTCTTCCCGACGGGTTTGAGCACGGACTTGTGCACGACGCCGGTCTTCGGGTGGGAGCGGCGCGGGGAGGCGAGGGAGTAGACCACGAGGTCAATCGGGCCCATGTCGCGCGCGATCATCTCGATCGCCTGGCGCTTGATGTCGTCGGAAAAGGCGTCGCCGTTGAGGTTGCCGGCGTAGAGGCCCGCCGCGCGGGCCGCGTTCGTCACGGCGATGGTGTTGTACCAGCCCGGGGTGGCGGTGCGGCCCTCCTCGGAGGGGCGCTCGAAAAAGATGCCGAGGGGCTTGGCGCCGCTGCCGAAGGCGGCGGTCATCCGCGAGGCGAGCCCGGAGCCCGGGGAGGCGCCGCTCACGACGACCGACTTGCGGCCGTCCTTGATCGGGCCCTTCATTTTGACG
>CAIYFD010000176.1 GCA_903925425.1 uncultured Opitutia bacterium
CGTGAACGGCGGGCAGAGGACCACGTCGACGTCGGGCTGCTTGCCGATCGCCGCGGCGATCTCCTGCACGAGCGTGAGCGCATCGGCGCCCGTCTTGTTCATCTTCCAGTTACCAGCGATGAGTTTTTTGCGAAGGATCATATTCTTAAAGTTTAAGTGAAAAGTTGAAGTTGAAGACCACGGGCAATCGGCGCGAACAGTGATTCTTAAACTTAGACTTTTATCTTCAACTCTCGAAAGCGTCAGCTTTCGAGATAGGCCACGCCGGGGAGGACCTTGCCCTCGAGGAATTCGAGGCTGGCGCCGCCGCCGGTGGAGCAATGCGTGACCTTGTCGGCCACCTTGAACTTCTTGGCGGCCGTGGCGGTGTCGCCTCCGCCCACCACGGTCGTGGCGCCCTGGGCGGTGGCCTCAGCCACGGCCGCAGCCATGGCCTTGGTCGAACCGGCGAACTTCTCGAACTCGAACACGCCCGACGGGCCGTTCCAGACGATGGTGCGGGAGGCGAGGATGGCCTGGCGGTAAAGCTCGATCGACTTCGGGCCGGCATCGAGGCCCTGCCAGCCGTCGGCAATGCCGGAGGCGAGGTCGGCAGGCTGCGTGTTGGCGTCGGGCGCGAACTTGTCCGCGGCGATGAAATCGACCGGGAAAATCAGCTCCACGCCCTTGGCCTTGGCCTTCGCCTCGAGCTCGGCGACGATCTTCGCGCCCTCGGTGTCGAAGAGCGATGTGCCAATCTTCATGCCGCGGTTCACCTTCAGGAAAGTGTAGGCCATGCCGCCGCCGATGATGATCTTGTTGGCCTTCTCGAGCAGGTTGTTGATGAGGGGTATCTTGTCCGCGATCTTGGCGCCGCCGAGGATGGCGAGCAGCGGCCGGTCGGGATTCTCGAGCACCTTGGTGAAGGCCTTGAGCTCGGCCTCCATCAGGAAGCCGGCGGCCTTCTGCGGCAGGTTGACGCCGACCATGGAAGAATGGGCGCGGTGGGCCGTGCCGAAAGCGTCATTCACGAACACGTCGCCGAGCTTGGAAAGCGAGGCGCGGAAGGCGGCTTCCTTGGCCGGATCGGCCTTGAGCTTCGTCTCGGTGCCGTCCGCATTCTTGATCTTCACCTTGCCCTCTTCCTCGAGGTGGAAGCGCAGGTTTTCCAGGAGCACAACGGTGCCCGGGGCGAGCTTCGCGCAGGCGGCCTCAACGGCCGTCCCGACGCAGTCGTCGAGGAACGTCACCGGGCGACCCAGCAGCTTCTCCAACTCCACGGCGACCGGCTGGAGCGAGAACTTGGCGTTCTTTTGTCCGTCCGGCCGGCCGAGATGGCTCATCAGCACGACCGCGGCACCCTGCTCCAGGGCGTAACGAACGGTCGGCAACGCGGCGGCGATGCGCTGCGTGTTGGTGATGGCGCCGGTGACCTTGTCCTGCGGCACGTTGAAATCGACCCGCATCAGCACGCGTTTGCCGGCCAAGTTGAGATCGCGGATGGATTTGAATTTGGACATGGGGATTCTTAAAAAAGATTTGCCCGCGAATCCCGCGAATCGGCGCGAATAGTTTTAGTATTCGCGCAAATTTGCGTGATTCGCGGGCAGAGGGATCAGGCGCTTAGAGGCCGGCGGCGATCTTCTTGGTCAAGTCGACGACGCGGTTGCTGTAGCCCCACTCGTTGTCGTACCAGCTCACGAGCTTGAAGAACTTGCTGTTGAGCTCGATGCCGGAACCGGCGTCGAAGATCGACGAGCTCTTGTCGTGGATGAAATCGGTCGAGACGACCTCGTCGCTGGTGTAGGAGAGGATGCCCTTGAGGTAGGTCTCGCTGGCGCGCTTCATCGCCTCGCAGATCTCCTTGTAGCTGGTGGCCTTCACGGTCCTCACGGTGAGGTCGACGACCGAGACGGTCGGGGTCGGCACGCGGAAGGACATGCCGGTGAGCTTGCCCTTCACCTCGGGGCACACGAGGGCGGTGGCCTTCGCCGCGCCGGTCGCGGCCGGGATGATGTTGATCGCGGCGGAACGGCCGCCCTTCCAATCCTTCTTCGACGGGGCGTCCACGGTCTTCTGCGTCGCGGTGTAGGAGTGGATGGTCGTCATGAGGCCTTCCTCGATGCCGAAGCCTTCCTTGAGGAGCACGTGGACGATCGGCGCGAGGCAGTTCGTGGTGCAGGAGGCGTTGGAGATGATGCTGTGCAGCGCGAGGTCGAGCTTGTCGTCGTTCACGCCCATCACGACGGTGATGTCCTCACCCTTCGCCGGAGCGGAGATGATGACCTTCTTGGCGCCGGCGACGAGGTGGCCCTTGGCCTTCTCGGCGTCGGTGAAGAGACCGGTCGACTCGATCACCAGCTGCACGCCCAGGGCGGCCCAGGGGAGCTCGGCGGGCGTCTTGGCGCTAACGACCTTGATCTCATGGCCGTTGACCACGAGGACGTCGTCCTCCGCCTTGTCCGGTGAGGACTTCTTCGAGCTGACCGTGCCCATGAACTTGCCCTGGGTGGAGTCGTACTTCACCAGGTAAGCCAGGTTGTCGGCCGGAACGATATCGCCGACAGCGACGACCTCGAACGTTGTGCCGAGCAGGCCCTGTTCAACGAGGGCGCGGAATACGAGGCGGCCGATGCGACCGAAACCATTGATAGCGACTTTTACTGCCATGGAAGAACTCTCCGTTTGATGTGTTACTGTGCGGGAAGGCTGTTGACCTGCGCGAGCGCAGGGACCTTCGACTCAACACCGCGCAATGTTGGATGCAAGCGATTTGGCGGGTGGAAAATGAATCAGTCGGCTGTCCACCAAATCATGCCGGTTTAGTGCCAAAACGCGATGGGGCCCAATTTGGTAGGGCGGCGACGCCGCTCGCCGCCGGGTCTGCGCTTGGCTCCGCACCTGCTCGCAGGCGGGCCCGGCGCGGACGGAGTCCTCGCCCTACCGGTCAGCCCCCGTCCCAACTCCACAGGCCGCAACCGAGGGCAGGCAGGAAAAGCTCGCGCTGCACCTGCTGCCGCGCCCCCGGTCCGTCGGGACCGCGGAAGACATCGGCGTCCGCCAGCTGCCGCCATTTCCCGCGGGCGGTCTCGTCGTCCAGCGAGATGATGACCTCGCTGGAGGTGGGATTGATGGCCAAGAGCAGTTGTTGCGCCCCTTGGGAACGGTCCGCGTTGTACACCACGGCGGCCGCGGTCGAATCCGGCCCAAAGAAGAAACGAAAGAAGCCCTCGCTCGACCGGTTGTAGTGCCGGAGCATCCGGCCGGCCTCGCTGCGGCGAAACGCGATCCAGGCGGCGAAGTAGGCATGGGTGCCGGGAAAACGATGGAGGCGCCGGTAATCGAGCGCGTTGAGGTCGCCGCGCAGGTAGGTGTTGTTCACCCCGTGCTTCGAGCGCAGGAAGTCCTGCCCGGCCGCGATCATCGGGATGCCGATCGACGAGAACAGGACCGCCGCCATGAGGTGGGTCCGCCGCCGGTCGTTGTCCGTCACCGTATGGCCGCTGCCGTTCTTGTTCTCCGTGATCTGGTCGATCCAGCAGGAATCGTCGTGCGACTCCGTGTAATTCACGGTCTGCGCCGGCCACTTGGCAAAGTACCAGGGTGAGCCGCGGAGGAAATACTCGAACTGCTCCCGGCTGCTCCCACCCCGGACATAATCGCGCAGGAAATTGCGGTAGCCGTCATTCCACGAGGCGTAACCGGTGTCGCGCAGCGCGCCGGCGATGTGGCCGCGGAAGCTCCACGGCTCGGCGATCAGGATGACATCGGGCTTCACCTGCTTGACGCGTCGCTCCACGTCGACCAGCACGTCGCGGCCGATCAGTTCGGCGAGGTCGAGGCGGAAGCCATCCACGCCGTACGTCTCGATGAGGTGGATCAGGCTGTCGGCGATCAACCGCCGCGTCATCGCGGACCGGCAGCGGAGGTCGTTGCCGCAGCCGCTCCAGTTCGTGAGCTGCCCGGCGCTGTCGACCTCGAAGTAGTAGAGCCGGTCGATCAGCATCAGGTGCGCAGGTTCGCCGACATGATTGTAGACCACGTCGAGGATCACCGCGATGCCGCGCCGGTGCAGGGCGCGCACGAGTTCCTGGAGTTCCTGCACGCCGGAGCCGGTCGTGGGGTCGAGGCTGTAGTCGCCTTCGGGGGCGAAGTAATTGTTGGGCATGTAGCCCCAGTGATATTCCTTGCGGGTCTGGTTATCGAATTCCTGCACCGGCTGCAGCTCCACCGCGTTCACGCCGAGCTGGCTGAGATAGAAATCCGGGCTGTCGACCCACTTCGTCAGGCCGGCGAAACCGAGCCGCTCCTCGTCGGTCAGCGCCACGGGGGCCTTCGCAATGAGGTCGCGCACATGCGCCTCGGCGATGACCAGGTCCTGCCAGGCCGGGGTGCGGAAAGAACGGTCGCCCGTTCCGAGCCGGGCGCGATCCAGCACGATCCCAGGCCCTTCGCGACTGACGCTCGCCCGCGCATAGGGATCGAGGATCCGCGCCTCGGGATGGAAACCGCTGTAGATGCCGGCCGGACCCACCACGGAGTACCAGTAAAACCAACCGTGGAGATTTCCATCGAGGGCAATTTCCCAGGCCCCGCGCCAGACGCCGTCGGCCTCCTCCCGCCGTCCCAGGGAATAGCGGTGCGGCAGCGTCATCCCGGCCAGTTCCTCGCAAACCCCCAGCTCGATCCGCTGCGCCCGCGGCGCAAAAAGCCGGAAGACCGTCACCCCGTCCTCGATGTTCACTCCAAGCGGAAATTCGGTGGCCAGCTCGTGGAAAAACGCGCCGGGTCGCAACGGCACGAGCGAGTGATGCTCGTCGCCCCACCCCACGGTCCACGACTGGGTCAGGTCCAGCGGCTCGCCCAGCTTAAACCCGAAGAGGTGGCGACCAGTGCGCGTCGCGTCGAAGAGGTAATTGACGTTGCCGCTTTCATCGCGGACCTCGTTCGGGGCCCCGTCCGCCACGGGCAGCCAATACCCGCGGGTGGTCGCGAACTTGAAATGGTGCAGGGTTTGAAAGCCGTCGGCGCGTCCCGACCAGACCAGGGAGGGCTCCCCGGCGATCACGCCCGGCACGAGGCACCAGGCTTCCTGGCCGACGGCCTGGGACCAGCCGTTGAAGTCGCCCACGAGATAGACCGCATCGTGCGCGGGATCGAGTTCCGGGTAGCGGCTGAGCGGAATATAGAAACAGACTTCGCCCGCCGCATTCACGAAGTACCCGCTTTCCCGGCCGAACACCGTTTCCGCCAGCGGGGCCAGCGTGGCCATCACCACGCAGACCTCCTCACGGCAGATCGCCAACGGGGGCGAATGCCGCGCCCGCCAGTCGTGACGCAGCTCGATCACGCCGGAATTCGGGGACTCGAGCCAAGCCTGGGAAATCGGTTGCTGACGAGGCGCCATGGGAACCCTTCCCAGCATTCTGC
>CAIYFD010000177.1 GCA_903925425.1 uncultured Opitutia bacterium
ACAGCCGGCCCCTGTTCAACCTCAGCCTGGCACTGAACTACGCGGTCGGCGGGCTCAATCCGACCGGTTATCACGCGGTGAACATCGCGCTGCATGCGCTGGCGGCGCTCGCGCTGTTCGGCCTGGTCCGACGCACGCTGCTGTTGCCGTCGCTGCAACCGCGCTGGGGCCCCCTCTCCCTGCCCGTGGCACTCGGCTCGGCCCTGCTCTGGGCCGTGCATCCGTTGCTGACTGAAACGGTGACCAGCACCATCCAGCGCACGGAGGGTCTGGTGGGGCTGATCTATTTGTTCACCTGCTACGGGTTCATGCGCGCCACCGATCCGGCGGCGACAGCCGGCTCCCGCTGGAAAGCGATCACGGTGGCGGCGTGTTTTCTCGGGGTGCTGAGCAAGGAGGTCATGGCAACGGCTCCGCTCCTACTCCTGCTTTACGACCGGACCTTCGTCGCCGGCACCTTCGCCGCGGCCTGGCGACAACGGCGGGGGTTCCATCTCGCGCTGCTGGCCTCGTGGATCCCGTTGACCGGCCTCATTATTGGCAGCAGCGGCCGCGGCGGCACGGTGGGCTTCGGCCTCGGGGTCAGTGCGGTCGAATACCTGCTGACCCAATGCCAAGCGGTCGTACTTTACCTGCGGCTCGCCGTTTGGCCCCACCCGCTGGTCCTCGATTACGGCACCAACGTGGTGAGCGGCCCCGGCGCCGTCTGGGCGCAAGGCCTGCTCCTGCTGGCCTTGCTCGCCGGAACCGTCTGGGCGCTCCGACACCGGCCCGTGGCGGGTTTCTGCGGGGCCTGGTTTTTTGTGATCTTGGCCCCGAGCTCCAGTTTCGTGCCGCTGCAAACCCAGACCATCGCCGAACACCGGATGTACCTCCCGCTCGCGGCCTTGGTAGTTCCGCTGACCGCCTGGCTCTGTTTCACCCTCGGGCGCCGCGCGCGGGCCGTGCTGGCCATCGCGGCTGTGGGGGCTGGCATCGCCACCGTGGAGCGGAATCTAGACTACCGCTCCACCCTCTCAATCTGGGAAGACACGGCACGGAAGGCGCCTGAAAATGTCCGGGCCAACATCAACCTGGTCCTCGAGCTCATGTCCGCGGGACGGCTGGACGAAGCCCTCCACCTCGGCGAGACGCTGACGACGACCTTCCCGGACAACTCCGAAATCCACCTCAATCACGGCACGGTGCTTTTCCGGGCGGGACGCGAGACCGAGGCCGCGGTGGAGTACCGGACGGCAGCACGGCTCGATCCCATAAACGCCGAGGCGCATTACAACCTGGGCAATCTCGAGGCACGGGCCGGAAGGTTCGCCGAGGCCCGGTCGCACTATGAAGCCGCCGTGCAGGCCAAGCCCACTCACGTCGCAGCCCGGCTGAATCTCGCCCTTTCGCTGGCGAAGACAGGGCATCTTCCCGAGGCCCTGGCTCAATTCCGAGAGGCGCAACGCCGCGCGCCCGACAGTCCGGATCCGCTCATCCGCATGGGCATGGTGCTCGGCGAGGCCAACCAGTTTGAGCAGGCAGCCCAAGCGTTCGAAGACGCGCTCAAGGTTGACCCAAGCAACGCGTCCGCCGCGGCGAACCTCGCCCAGATCCAGCGGATCCTGCAGCAACGCAGGTAGGGCCCGACGTCCCGGCGGGCCGTGGATCGGGAAGCCAATCGCGAGCCGCCGGGCCGTCGGAATCTACCTCGATCATCGCGGTCGCCTCGTCGAGGCAACCCTACCCTGGAAAAGAAAACCCCGCTCCCGGCGTACCGGAGGCGGGGTTCTTTTCAGCGGCGGGTGGCCGCCTTTTTTTAGGGTGCCACGCCGGTGTCGGCGGTGGGCGCCTGTTGTTTAAAGATCAGCTTGTCGCCCTCGCGGTCGACCTGCACGAGCTCGCCTTCCTTGATCTCGTCGCGCAGCAGCGCCTCGGCGAACGGGTCCTCGAGGTAGTGCTCGACGGCCCGGCGGAGCGGACGCGCGCCGTACTTCTCGTCGTAGCCCTTTTCCATGATGAGGGTCTTGGCGCCTTCGCTGAACAAGATCGTGATCTTCCGGTCGACCAGTCGCTTGGCGAACTTGGCGACCTCGAGGTCGATGATCTTCATCAGCTCCGGCTTCTCCAGCGGACGGAAGAAGATGATGTCGGAGATGCGATTAAGGAACTCGGGCTTGAAGACCCGTTTGGCCTCCTCGAGCACCTTCTCGCGCATCTTCTCGAAGTCGTTGAAATTCGAGGCCGCGGCCGAGAAGCCCATCGAGGTCTGCCGCTGCAGGAGCGCGGCGCCGACGTTGCTTGTCATGATGATGATCGTGTTCCGGAAATCGACCGAGCGGCCGAGCGAATCGGTCAGGCGGCCGTCCTCCAGGATCTGCAGCAGCAGCTGGATCACGTCGGGATGCGCCTTCTCGATTTCGTCAAAGAGAATGACCGCGTACGGACGGCGACGGACCTGCTCGGTGAGCTGGCCGCCCTCCTCGTAGCCGACGTAGCCGGGAGGCGAGCCGACGAGGCGGGAGACGGCGAACTTCTCCATGTACTCGCTCATGTCGATCTGGATGAGCGCGTCCTGATTGCCGAACATCTGGGCGGCGAGCTGCTTGGCGGTCTCGGTCTTGCCGACACCGGTCGGGCCGGCGAAGAGGAACGAGCCGATGGGGCGGCGCGGATCCTTGAGATCAGCCCGCGAACGGCGGAGGGCGCGGGCGATGGCGCTCGCGGCAACTTCCTGGCCGATGACGACCTTCTGGAGCTCGGTCTCGAGCTTGAGCAGGCGCTCGCTCTCCTTCTTTTCCATCCGGGAGAGCGGAATGCCGGTCCAGTCGGCGATGACCTGCATCATGAGGTCCTCGTCGATGGCGATGCGCTTTTCCTCGCGGGACTTCTTCCATTCCTCGTTGAGCTGTTCCTGGCGGGCGCGGAGCTGCTTCTCGAGGTCGCGGAACTTGGCGGCTTCCTCGAAGTGCTGGTCGGCGATGGCCTTTTCCTTCTTGGCGCAGACGTCCTCGATTTCCTTGGCGAGGTTTTCGCCGTCGGGCGGACGGGTCAGGGCACTGATGCGGGCGCGGGCTCCGGCCTCGTCCATGACGTCGATCGCCTTGTCGGGCAGGAAGCGGCCGGTGATGTAGCGGTCGGAATACTTGGCGGCGGCCTCGAGGGACTTGTCGGAGAAGACCGCCTTGTGGTGGTCCTCGTACTTGTGGCGGATGCCCTTGAGGATGAGGACGGTGTCCTCGACCGAGGGGGCCTCGACCTTCACGGACTGGAAGCGGCGGTCGAGCGCGGAGTCCTTCTCGATGTACTTGCGGTGCTCGTTGAGGGTGGTGGCGCCGATGCACTGCAGCTCGCCGCGGGACAGGGCGGGCTTGAAGATGTTGGAGGCGTCCATCGCCCCCTCGGCGGCGCCGGCGCCGACGATGGTGTGCATCTCGTCGATGAAGAGGATGATGTTCTTGGCGCGGCGGATCTCGTCCATCACGGCCTTGATGCGCTCCTCGAACTGGCCGCGGTACTTGGTGCCGGCGACCATGAGGGCGAGGTCGAGGGTGATGACCTTCTTGTCGAAGAGGATTTCGGGGACGAGGCCGCCGGCGATTTCCTGAGCGAGGCCCTCGACGATCGCGGTCTTGCCCACGCCGGCTTCACCGATGAGGACGGGGTTGTTCTTGCTGCGGCGGCAGAGGATCTGGACGACGCGACGGATCTCGTTCTTGCGGCCGATCACGGGGTCGAGCTCGCCCTTACGCGCGAGCTCGGTGAGATCGCGGCCAAAGGCCTTGAGGGCGGGAGTCTTGAGCTCCTTCTTGTCCTCGGACTGGGCGCCGGGGCGCTGCGGATTGCCGGTGGCGGCCTCCTCGGGCGTGGCGGCCTGCTCGCCGCCGGAGAACTGCGGGTCGAGCTCGCGGAGGATCTCGTTGCGGGTGCGCTCGATGTCGATGTCGAGCGACTTGAGCACGCGGGCGGCGACGCCCTCGCCCTCGCGGAGGAGGCCGAGGAGGATGTGCTCGGTGCCGACGTAGGAATGATTGAGCGCCTTCGCCTCCTTGCCCGCGAGCGCGAGAACCTTCTTCACCCGCGGGGTGTAGGGAATGCTGCCCTGGGTCTTGGTCTCCTGGCCGGTGCCGACCTGCTTCTCGACCGCGCCGCGCACGGTCTCGAGGTCGAGGCCCATCTTCTGGAGGACGCTGACCGCCACGCCCTGGCCGAGCTTGATCAGCCCAAGCAGGATGTGCTCCGTGCCCACGTAGTTGTGGTGGAAGCGGTCGGCCTCTTTGCGCGCGAGCGCCAGCACTTGCTGGGCGCGGGGCGTGAAGTTGTTCATCGGTTCCTGGGACATAGTTGGATCAGGTGGTTGGCGGCGTCAGTTAGGTCCGGGGAGAGTGAAGCTCGGCTTCGGTTGATTTGCAAACTCAGTGCGGAGCAGCGCGGCGCGGAGAATGTCGCGCTGCGCGGGCTCGATCTCGCCCTTCTGCAAATACTGAAGATGGCCGGGCTGGGCCTCGATGAAGAGGCGGTCGATCAGGGCGCGGCCGGAGTCGGGCATGATCTTCAGGTCCACTCCGAGCCGGAGGAGCGAGAGGAGGTTCATCGCCTCGCTGGAGCTGAGGACGTGGCTGTTCTGGAGAATACCGTAGGCGCGGCCGATCTTGTCGAAGAGCTTGTTCGCATCGGCCTCGAGCAGCTTGGCGCGGGCGTTGAGCTCGTGCTCGATGATCGAGTTGAGGACGGTGCCAAGGCGCTTAATGATCTCCTCCTCGGTCTCGCCGAGGGTCGTCTGGTTGGAGATTTGGAAGATGCTGCCGCTGGCGTCGGAGCCCTCGCCGAAGAGCCCGCGCACCACCATGCCCAGCTGGTTCACGGCGCGGACGACCTTCTCCATCTGGTTGGCGATGATCAGCGCGGGGAGGTGCATCATCGCGGAGGCGCGCATGCCGGTGCCGAGGTTGGTCGGACACGCGGTGAGATACCCGAGCGACGGCGAAAAGGCGTAATCGAGGCGCTCCTCGAGGGCCGAGTCGAAGTCATCAATCGCGTTCCACGCCCGCTTGAGCTGGAAGCCGGCGCGGAGGACTTGGATGCGCAGGTGGTCCTCCTCGTTGATCATGACCGAGACAGCCTGATCGTTGGAAATAATGGCGCCGGCCCCGCCCTTGGAGCCGCTGAGCTCGCGGCTGATCAGGTGGCGCTCGACGAGGATCAGGCGCTCCAGCTCGGAGAGCCGGTCGATGGGAAGATCGTGCGGCTTCTTCATCTGCGGCGTGGCGGCGATGGCGTCGCGGCATTCCGCGAGGACGGCAGTGCGCCGCGACTTCTCGGCCCAGCCGGGAAAACGCTGGCCGGCGAGGTTCCGGGCAAGCCGGATGCGGGTCATCAGCACGATCGCGGTCTTGGCGCTGGCCGAGTCGGTCAGCTCCGAGGGCGTGGCCATGAGGGAGGAGATGCTCATGGCTTGGCCGGAGGGTTGCGGCCGGCGGACTGCCGGACCTGGTTGATCTCGTCGCGATAGCGGGCGGCCTCCTCAAAGCGTTCGGACTTCACCGCGTCGGTGAGATCGAGCTCGAGCTTGGCAAGCCGGTCATGGAGGGACTTCCGCTCGAGGGCGCGGGTCGGGACCTTTCCCGTGTGCACCACACCCTTGTGCATGCCGTCGAGCATCGGCTCGAGCAGGCCGCGAAAGGCATCGTAGCAGGACGGGCAGCCGAAGCGGCCCGACTTCTTGAAATCGGCCTGCGTGAACCCGCACTGCTCGCAGGCGCCGGCATCGACCGGGGTCTCCGGGTTGAGCGAGGCTTTGATGAGCAGGTCGGCGAGCGAGAAATCGCTCGAGTCCGTGATGCCCTTCGCGCGCGCGCAGTCCTCGCACAGGTCCACCTTGTGGGCCTGATTGTTCAGGATCTGGGTCAGGTGGACAGTCGCGGGCTTGTCGCAGATGTCACATTTGAGCGGTGATGCCATGGAAAATAATGAAGGGTGCCTCGTTCACGATGCCGAGGCTTGGCCGGCTGGCAAGTGCCAGCGAAGCAGAGCGCAGGCCAAAGCCGGCCAGGCCTCCCGGCGACCCTCCCTTGTCATCGGGCCGCCGGCGCCGAACTTGAGGCGGCCGTGAGGCATCTTCCGCTTAGATCCGGGTGCCCTCGACGAGCACGCGGCGGCGGAACTCGGCGAGCACGCGCTGGGTGATCGGGCCGGGCTTGCCGGTGCCGATCTCGCGGCCGTCCAGCTTCGCCACCGGAATGACTTCCGCACCCGTGCCGGTGAGGAAACACTCGTCGGCGCACCAGACGTCGTAACGCGTCATCGGGGTCTCCTGCAGCGGGATGTCCAGACTGCGGGCGATGTCCACGATGGTGCCGCGGGTGATGCCCTTGAGGGCGCCCTGCGAGGCGGACGGGGTATAGATCGTCCCCTTGTGCACGGTGAAGATGTTGTCGGCGGTGCACTCGGCGATGTAGCCCTGGTCGTTGAGCATGATCGCCTCCAGCGCGCCGAACTGGCGGGCCTCGATCTTGCCGAGGATGTTGTTGAGATAGTTGAGCGACTTGATGGTCGGCGGGAGCGCGGCCGGGCTGATGCGGCGCGTGGGCACGGTCACAATCGCGAGGCCGTTGTCGTAGTGCTCCTGCGGGTAGAGGGAGATCTTGCCCGCGATGATGAAGGTCGTGGGCTTCGAGCAGTTCCAGGGCGCGAGGCCCAGGTCGCCCACCCCGCGGGTCACCACCAGGCGGATGTAGGCGTCGGTCAGCGTGTTCTGCCGGCAGGTCTCGCAGATGGCCGCCGCGAACTCGGCGCGGCTCATCGGCAGCGTCAGCAGGATGGCCTTCGCGGAGTACTCCAGGCGCTCCAGATGCTCGTCGAGCCGGAAGACGTTCCCGCCGTAGAGGCGGATCCCCTCGAAAACCCCGTCGCCATAAAGCAGCCCGTGGTCGAACACGGACACCTTGGCATCGGCCTCATCCACGAATTTCCCGTCGAGGAATATCTTCATCCCCTCAGGTTAGGGGCCGAAAAAAAGCGATGGCAAGCCCCACCTACGGTGGAGCTTTGCCGGCAACAGGAACGCCTAACGCGCAACGTCCAACGCCGAACGCCGAACGCCGAGATCCGGCCCGACTTGAGCGTTGAACGTTCAGCGTTGGGCGTTGAGCGTTCGGCGGCGCCCTGCGCCGGCCATGCCTTCCTCCGAATCCCTCTTCGCCCGCGCCCTCCAGCTCATGCCGGGCGGCGTCAACTCCCCGGTCCGCGCCTTCCGGTCCGTCGGCGGCGCGCCCTTCTTCGTGAAGTCAGCCCGCGGGGCCACCCTCACCACGGCCGACGACCGGGAGCTGATCGACTTTGTCTGCACTTGGGGTCCCGCCATCCACGGCCACAACCATCCGACCATCCGGGCGGCGATCGCCGCGGCGCTCGAAAAGGGCACCTCGTTTGGCACGCCGAATCCGCTCGAGGTCGAGATGGCCGAGCTGATCACGCGCTTTGTCCCCTCGATCAAAAAGGTCCGCCTGTGCAACAGCGGCACCGAGGCCACGATGTCGGCGATCCGGCTGGCCCGCGGGTTCACGAAGCGAGACCTGATCATCAAGTTCGCCGGCTGTTATCACGGCCATTCCGACTCGCTCCTGATCAAGGCCGGCTCGGGCGCCCTCACCCATGGCCATCCCGACAGCGCCGGCGTGCCGGCGGCCTTCGCCCGGGAGACGATGGTGCTGCCCTACAACGATCTTCCCGCCCTCGTGGCGGCCTTGGCGGCGAAAAAGGACAAAGTCGCCGCGGTCATCGTCGAGCCCTACTGCGGCAACGTCGGGTTCATCCAACCCGACCCGGGCTACCTCGCCGGCCTGAGCAAGCTCTGCACCCGCGAGGGGACGATCCTGATCTTCGACGAAGTGATGACCGGATTCCGGCTCGCGCGCGGCGGCGTGCAGGAGCTGGAGAAGATCACCCCGGACCTCACCTGCCTGGGCAAGATCATCGGCGGCGGCCTTCCCGTCGGGGCCTTCGGCGGGCGCGCGGAGATCATGGACTTCCTCGCCCCCCTCGGGCCCGTCTACCAGGCCGGCACGCTCAGCGGCAACCCGCTCGCCATGGCGGCCGGCATCGCCGGACTGCGCCTACTGGAGGAAACCAATCCCTACCCGCGCCTCGAAGCCCTCGGCCAACGCGTGCGCGACAGCATCCTCGCCGCGGCCAAGGCCAAGGGCCTGCCGGTGCAGGTGCCGCAATGCGGGTCGATGCTCAGCGCGTTTTTCACGCCCACGCCGGTGCGCGACTACACGACGGCGCTGCAAGGTGATGCCAAGATCTTCGGGCGCTTTTTCCACGCCTGCTTGGCCGGCGGAGTCTATCTCCCCCCAAGTGCGTACGAGTCATGGTTCCTGAGCACGGCCCACGAGGGCGCCGCAATCGATCGGGCCTGCGAGGTGATGACCGGCGCGATCCGGGGACTGTAGCCGCGGAAAGCCGGAGAACGCTCAACGCTCAACATTCAACGCGGAACGCTCAGGTACGGAGCCACCCGGGTTGAGACTGGAGCGTTGAATGTTGAGCGTTGAGCGTTTCAGCAACGGGCGCCCCACATCACTTGCGGACACCCGGCAGCGCCTTCGGCGTGACCGTTTCCTCCAGCACTTTCAACTCCCCGATCTTGCTGGTGTAATCGTAGAGGTTGCTGTTCAGGAACTCGTCGATGCGGGTGAAGATCTTCGCCCGGGTCGCCGGGCTGCCGCCCTCGAACTTCCCATTAATCGACATGCGCTCAATCTTCGCGCCCTTCATGCCGATCCCCAGCCGCCCCAGCAGCGTCGAGAAGGGCGTGGCATCAATGGAGGTTGAGTCCTCCACCACGAGCAACGGGCGGCCGATCGCATCGTCGGCCTTCGAGTCGGCTTTCCGCTTCGCCGTCCGCACGAAGTACTCCCGCACGTAGCTGTAGAAATCGGTCTGGGTGTATTCCTTGTTGCCGCCTTCCTCCGGTCTTTGCCGGGCCCAGGCGTTGATATTGGTCGGGGCGTTGATGCTGATCGCCGCGCAAAAAACCTCCGGGTGCGACTGCAGCGCGCGAAGCGCGACGTAGCCGCCGAATCCCTCGCCCATGACCACGACGTGCTGGCGGTCGATCGGGTACTTTGAGGCTATCCAGTCGATCGCGGCGAGCAGGTCCTCGGTCGGAATGGTGTCGATGCCGTCGCGGATGGAAGTGAGGTGGTTGCGGCCGAAACCCGCGGTGCCACGGTAGTTCAGCCGCATGGTCACGAGACCCATGCCCGCCAGCATCTGGGCCTCGGGATTGAAGCCCGGCCGCGTCCGGTCCCAAAGCCCTCCCTGACAATAGATAATCAGGGGCGGCGGCGTGATCTTCGGCGCGTTCGGCAGCGTCAGATAGCCCGTCAGGCGCCCCCCGGACGGTGAGTCGAAGCCAAACCCCTCCGACACGCTGATGTCCTCCGGCTGCAACCACGGCGCCCGGTTGAGGAGGTTTTCGATCGTGCCGGTCCGCGTGTTCACCATCCCGTAACGACCGGGATCCTCGTCAGTCGAAAAACGCGCCAACACCCGCGACCGGTCCTCGCTCCATTGCTGGATTTCCACGGATTGTCGCGGAAACGCCTGATCGAGGTCCGCCTGGATGGCTGCGAGCTCCGGGTCGCGCCACGCCGTGCGATTCTTGAGTGCCGTGTACCGGATTCCGGCCAGTTGGTGGCGGAAATCGTCGAAGATCAGGAGGCCGTCCGGATGGTTGGGCTCAAGCCGGGAAAGATCGAAGAGCTGGTTGGCGATGACCTCGGTGCGAACCTTGGTCGTGAGATTGAGGGCATAGATCCCCAAGGTGTCGCGCCCGACCGACGAGGCGAAATACAGCACGTTGGGATCGTAGTCGAAGGCCAGCGGGAACGAGCGCTCGTCGAAATAGTTTTTCCGGGTGACGGTGAACTCCTTCTTTTTCTTTTGCCCGAGGAACGCGTCGAACGTGTCGTGCGGCATGCTCTGGAAGAAATCGTCGGGATCCATTTCCCACGGGTCCTCACCGACCTTGGAGTAATAAAAAGGCCGCTCCGCCTCGCCCGGCCAGATGAAGTATTGCAGCCGGGGATTAGCCTGGTGGTCGTAAAGCATCCGGCCGCCGATATAGAGGTACTTTTCCAGAATAAAAGTCGGGGGAGCTTCGCTGAACGCCGGCGGCCACTTGGTGGCCATGCGGTAGTAATCCTGGAACATCATGTCCGTATCGCCGCTGCCGATGTCGATGCGGTACAGGTTCGAGCCCGTCTTCTGCGAATGGGCGGGGCCCTCGAGCACGACGTGGGTCGTATCGCCCGCCACGGGCGGAAGCATCCGCGGCATCGGCAACACTTCGCCCAGGAGCGACAGGGTGGTACCGCTCAGCCCGTTGGCCGGCTCCCACAGCCGGGTGGCCTTGCTGCCGTCGGCGTTAACGCCGTAAACGTCCCCGTCGTTGCACAGAAAAACCAGCCGGTCGGCCGTGACCCACCGCATGTCGAGCAAGGCCGAGCGGACGTTTGGCCTGGTGTCCTGCACCAGATAGTTCGAGCGGATCACCTTCGCATCCAGGTCGGCGATCTGCAGCCAGAGCTTCCGGTCCTGATCGTAGGTCGAATAGGCGACGTGGCGGCCGTCGGGCGCCATGGCGATGACCTCGCCCTGCAAGGGGCGGTCGAGGCGGACCAGCAACTCCGGGGAAAACTCGGCGCGGACCGGGGTCAGGCCCGCCAGCAGGGCGAGCAGCAGCCACCGGAAGCAAAAAGCGCCGGAAGGGACAAGGGGGCCGTGACGCACCTCAGGGAGACGAATTCAGGCGCGGGAAGTTTCAATTCACTTTTCGGAGCGTGTCTTTCGCCAAGGATCCGCTACATCCCGGACATGATCACCCGGCGCAAGATCGTCGAAAACTGGCTGCCCCGCTACACCGGGGTGCCGCTGAAAGACTTCGGGCAGTACATCCTGCTCACCAATTTCCAGCATTAC
>CAIYFD010000178.1 GCA_903925425.1 uncultured Opitutia bacterium
GCGTGCAGACCCGGGAAAAGCTGCTGGTGGACGTCTGGAACTACGAAGCTGAGATTGAAACCCGCACGGTGGACACCCACATGCGGCGGCTGCGGGAAAAACTGGGTGATGAAGCGGGATGGGTGGAAACGATTCGCGGGGTGGGGTACCGCATGTCAGATCGTCGGAGCTGACCCCGCCATCGCATGCTCTTCCTCGTCGTAATTATTTTTGCGCTGCTGCTTTTCCTGTGGGCGGCGCGCCAGAAATTGCACCGGCATCAGGAAGCGCTGCGTCGCCTGGGCCAATCGTTGGCGCGCAAGCAGCCTTTCCTGGGTGAAGAAGACCCGGCCTTGCTCGGGCTCGAATTCCAGCAGCTCTGCGGCACGGCCAACGATCTGGTCACGGGCTACAATCGCCTGAGTCAGTTCAGCAACAGCCAGCTCGCCCAGATCGACGCCACGCTCGGCAGCCTCAAGGAGGCCGTGATGATTCTGGACGAACAAAACCGGATCATGCTCGCGAACGGTGCGCTCCATGCGCTCTTCCCGCGAACCCGCGGGGTGCCGCAGCAGCGGCTGGAGCTGGCCTTGGATTCGCGGGAATTTCTCGAGTACGTGATCGCCGTGCGCAACGGGAATGCCCCGACCCAGCAGGAAGTGGAGTTCATCGATGGCGGCGCCTCCATCTGGGTTGAGGCCACCGGGGCCCTGATTCCCGCGATCGATCAGCCCACCGGCTTCTGGGCGTTGTTTGTCCTGCACGACGTCACCCGGCAAAAAAAGCTGGAGGGCCTGCGGCGGGATTTTGTCGCCAACGTCTCGCACGAGCTGCGCACGCCGCTGAGCGTGATCAAGGGCTACGTTGAAACCCTCGTGGACGGCGGCCGGGACCTGCCCGTCGAGGACCGCGAACAATTCCTGCTCACGATCCAGCGCCACACCGAGCGGCTGAATTCGCTGCTGGAGGATCTGCTCACGCTTTCCCGGTTGGAGTCCGCCACGCCGGGGTTGAACGCCGAGAAAATCAATTTCGCCGCCTTGATCTCGGGTGTGGTCGAGGACGTGGGTCGCCGGCCCGCGGCCACGGGACACAACATCAAGGTCCTGCTCGAGCCCGGGGTGGGGGAGCTTTCAGTGGATCCGCTCAAGATCACGCAAGTGTTCGAAAACCTGATCGACAATGCCCTGAAGTACACGCCGCGCGGCGCCGTGATCGAGGTCACCGCCAAGCTCGAGAACGCCGGCGTCGAGGTTTGCGTGCGCGACAACGGGCCGGGGATTCCCGCCGAGGATCTCTCACGCATCTTTGAGCGCTTTTACCGCGTGGACAAAGGCCGCTCGCGCGAAAAAGGCGGTACCGGACTCGGGCTCAGCATCGTCAAACATATCATCCAGCTGCACGGAGGACGGGTTTGGGCCGAAAGCGAACTCGGCAAGGGCGCGGCATTTTTCTTCAGCCTTCCGAGGCGAAATGAATAAGGATCAAAGGTAGAGCTGGGTCGACCACTTCCTCGACAGGCTCGGGGCGTTGAGCGTGTCGAAACGGCCGGCCGCGATGATCGGATGTTTTGCCACAGAGGCACAGAGTTCACAGAGCCCAAGCCTCGTCGATTGGTTTGGTTTCCGGAC
>CAIYFD010000179.1 GCA_903925425.1 uncultured Opitutia bacterium
ACTGGTAGACCGTGTGATTGTCCGGGCAGTAGTACTCGTAGATCGGCATGCGGCACGGAATTCTCACCCGCTCCGGCGCGATTTCAAGTCCGGCACACGTTTCCCCACGTTTTGCTCCGTGGGCTTGAGCTGCACCGCCGGCCGCACGGCCGGACCGTCCTTGCGGCCGTTGAGCGCATCCACCACCCCGGCCAACCGCCGGCGTTTTTCGTTCGGCTCGGCGAACATCTCGAGCTGCGCCGGTTTTTCGTCCACCCCCGAGAACTTCACCCCGACCAGCCTCAGCGGCAGGCGTTTCCGCCAGGCGGCGCGGAGCAGTTCGCCGACCAGCGGGTAAAACGGCTGCTCCAGGTCGGTCGCATTCGCGAGGCTCCGGCCGTGCGTTTCGTGCGAGAAATCCGGATAGCGCACCCGCACGGTCATGGTCCGCACCCGCTTCCCGTCCTTCCGGATCGCCGGCATCAGGTCGTCCACCATGCCTTTGGCGATACGCTCGACCTCCTCGAAGTCGGACAGGTTCACCCCGAACGTCTGCTGCTGCCCGTAACTCTTCGCGTCTTCCCGCTCCGTCTCCACCGGCCGGTCGTCGATCCCGCGAGCCATCGCCCGGCATTCCTCCAGCCCGCTGCCCAGGATCGTCTGCAGCCGGGCCGCCGGGGCCTCGACCAGATCACGCACGGTCCTGATGCCCGCCGCCACCAGCAGGGCCTCGGTCTTCGGGCCTATGCCCGGCAGCTTCCCCACCGCCAAGGGCGCCAGAAAGGCCTCCTCGGTGCCCGGTGGCACAACGACAAACCCCCGGGGCTTGCGCAGCTTCGAGGCGATCTGCGCGGTCAGCCGGTTGACCGCGATCCCCATCGAAACCGTCAGGCCCAGCTCCCGCAGGATTCGCGCCTGCAGGTCGCGCACCGCCGCCTCCACCTCCGCGGACGTCGCGAAACCGCACGGCCCGACATCGAGATACCCCTCGTCGATCGAACTACGCTGCACCACCGGGGTCAGCGTCTCGCAGAGATCGAACATCCGGCGCGACGCCTCGCCGTAGGCCCCCGGGGTGTGCGGAATCATGATCAGGTCCGGGCAGACCCGCAGGGCGGCCGCGGTCGGCATCGGCGTATACACCCCGCAAGCCCGGGCCTCGTAGCTCGCCGACGAGATGATCCCGCGTTCCCGGCCGCCCACCGCGCACTTGGTGCCGCGCAACTCGGGCCGGCGGACCTGCTCCACTGCGACGAAAAACGCGTCGGCGTCGAGGTGCACGATGGTCGGCGGGGGCATGGCCTCACCTTCGCGGACTCATTCCGTCACTTCAAGGGTAGGAGCAGCTGTCTTGCCCGTTCAGCCACACCCTGTCCCACCTGCGGGCGAAAACGCGCCACTTCTACCCTTACACTTATGTCAGACTGTAGGCTTTCCCTCGGCGGGCCCCCGGATTTCATTTGGAACGATTCCCGCTTACGCTGTCTGGAATAAGCAGCACCCGACAACCATCCCATCCTCAACAGGAGAGAGCACCATGAGAGCACAGACCGAAACGAGTTCCATGCCCACGGAGAACGCCGAAGCCGGAAATGTCCGCGCCACGTTCGAGGCCCCGCCGTCCTTCCTCGAGAAGGCCGAGCCGCCCGCCCGCGAGGAGCCTCTCCCGCTCGAGCGGAGCAGCCTCCAAATGTATCTGCAGGAGATCGGAAAGACCCCCCTCCTCACCATCCAGGAGGAGATCGTCCTCGCGAAACGCATCCGCCGCGGCAACAAGGCCGCGCGCGACCACATGATCTCGGCTAACCTGCGCCTCGTCGTGAAGATCGCGATGGACTACAAGGACTTCGGCCTGCCGCTGCTCGACCTCATCAGCGAAGGTAACATCGGCCTGATCAAGGCCGTGGAGCGTTTCGACCCGCGCAAGGGCGGCAAGCTCTCCACCTACGCCGCTTGGTGGATCAAGCAGTCGATGAAGCGCGCCCTCGCCAACCAGTCCAAGACCATCCGCCTCCCCGTCCACCTCGTGGACAAGATCTCGAAGATGCGCCGCATGGCGATGACGCTCACCGAGCAGCTCGGCCGCGAGCCCACGGACGAGGAGTTGGCCATCGAGCTCCAGATTCCGACCAGCAAGGTCGCCCATCTCAAGTCCGTCAGCGTCCGCCCGGCCTCGCTGGACGCCCCCGTGGGCGAAGACTCCGACTCCGGCACGTTCGGCGACCTCGTCGGCGATGAGAACGCCGTCGACCCGTACGAGAGCCTCCGCGAAAGCACCCGCTATCAGGCCCTCAAGGACATGGTCGATTCGCTCGACGAGCGCGAGGCCGAGATCATCCGCCTGCGCTTCGGCCTGGAGGGCCGCGACGAACTCACGCTCGAGGAAGTTGGCCAGCGCTTCCACGTGACCCGGGAACGCATCCGCCAGCTCGAGTACCTTGCCCTCTCCAAGATGCGCCGCGCCATGGCCAAGGAGGACGCGCCGCGCACCCGCGAGCAGATCGACGACGACGAACGCGTGCGCCAGCGCCTGCAGGTCATGCGTGAATTCGCCGAGTCCAAGGCCCGCAAGCCCGCCCGTTCCGGCCGGAACTGAGGCGGCGAGACAGGTAGGGCGCGTCACTCCGTGACCGCCGTGATCCTCGATGCCGGCGCCGGCGGAGTCACCGCCCTACCGGCCAGCTGACACCGCTCAGCCTACCGCAACCTCGTGGTATTCGAGGGCCCACTCCTTCATGAAGCGGACCCGCGTCGGCTTCACGCAGTAGACGATCAGGGCCGGGTTATCGATGGTCCCGAGGTACTGGCGCAGCAGCGGATTGGTGTCCCAGATCTGCTGCAAAATCGCGCGGTCAGCCAGCACCTCGGCCACGCCCGTGATCCGGACTTGGTCGTGCCCCTCGTTGACATAGACCAGCTCGCACTTCGGGTTCGCCGCCAGCTCGACGGTCTTGTGGTAGAGCTTGAGGTTAGCGATGTAGACCACGAAGCCCTCGGTGCGGACCGGTGAGACCGGCCGGGCGCGGGCCTGATCGCCGTCCATCGAGGCGAGAATCGGGTACTTGGAGGTCTTGACGAGCTCGCGGGCCAGCACGGCGACCTGCGCGGGATCGATCGGGGTTGGGATCGGCTTCGACATGGTGACTCCAGATAAGCCCGCTCGGCCGGCGATGAAAAGGCCTATTCCCGCCAAAGGCGGCAGGACGTAGGCATTCACCCCATGGTCCGCACCACGCGTC
>CAIYFD010000180.1 GCA_903925425.1 uncultured Opitutia bacterium
CCCATGCCGCGAGTCCCTCGGCCTTGGGCCGGCGCATGCTTGAGCACTGCGGCGACTTCGTCAGGAAAAGATCCTGCCGACCATCCTTGACCGCCACCGGCACCGCGAGTCCGGCACAAAAAATCCAGCGCCCAAACTGCCGCTGCGCCAGTCCGGGCTCCGGCGCCTCGCGGGTGTCCGGCTCGAAGCCGATGCCAATCGCATGCGGCGCCAGCTTGCGCCACGCCCGATGCATCCCGCCCGCCGCGCCGACATCCACCAGGACCGGCGGCGCAGCCGTCAGCTCGGGCTCGGAGAGGATTCGTTCCAGAAGACTCATGGTCGGACGCCGCCCTCCGGTTTGCGGACCAGCACCACGTTGTCGAGGTAGAGATCGGGATTAGCCGGCAGCAACCAGACCAGCGCGCCGCCCAGGATGCTCACCGGGGCGATCAACGCCAGCTGGGTGCCGCGATTCACCCAGCGGTGACGGGTATGGATGATCTTGAAGAGATAGGCTGCGGCCAGCTGCACCAGCGCCCGGCCGTCCGCACAAGTCTTGCGCTGGGCCACCATTTCAAAGCCGGCGCTTTCGAGCACGTGGCGCAGTCCGAACGACGAGTAACGGCCGAAATCGAAAGGCTGGGAATGTTCATCCCAAACGAAGGGCGTGGTCAGGAGCAGCAAACCCTCCGGTCGCAGCACCCGCCGGATTTCGACGAGGAATTCCGCGGGGGTGAAGATATGCTCCAGCACCTGTGAACAGATGACCGCGTCAAAGCTCTCCGCCGCCACCGGAATCGTTCCGCCTTGGTAAAACAGATCGGCCTCGCCCAGCTCCCGGAGCTCCGGCGTGTCCAGATCCAGCCCCACGTAACGGGTGGCCGGCACGAGGTGACGGTAGGGTTTTCTGCCGCAGCCGACATCGAGGACGCTCCCGTTCAGTTGCGGAAAAAACTCCTGCATGGCCTCGGCCAAGCCCTGCCGGGCGAAGTAAAACGGGTTGAGCAGGAGCCCGGGCCACCCCGGCGTGAACTGCTGACTCCACCACCACCGGTACATCCGGCTGCGTTCGGTTGGTTTCATGCGGAAGGATCTCAGGTTGCCGCTGTGCGCGTGAAGACGAGAGCGCGAAATTCCCCGCCGGCCGGCGGCCGGGTGGCTTCGCCATACTCGGCCTCCAGCCGGTATTTTGGAGATACGGCGCCCAGAAACTCCGCCCGGTCCAGGAACCAGCACGGATAACTCGCCCGATGAATCGAGGCCGGCACGTGCTGCACCGTCAGCCGGGCCCCACCCTTCTGCGCGAAGCCCGTGCCCTCGGTCACGATCACATCCGCCCCGAGCGCGGCCAGCTCCTTGAGGGTCTCCAACGGCCGGGGCAGGTACGGCAGCACGCTGGAAAGCAGGATCACATCGGGCACACCGTTGACCACCGCGTCCCGGACAGTCGGGAAAAACTTCAGTTCCTCGTTGGCGAACTCGCGGCGGCCCGCCGCCACGAAGCCCGGTTGCTCCACGACATTCCAGCGCAGGGCCGTCCCCGCCGCCAGCCGCAGCCGGATCCGCCGATAGCCGCAGCCGAGCGAACCACCAAAATCGAGCACCGTGAGCGGGCCCTCTTTCCGGGCCGCCAATTCCCGCAGCACCGTCAGAGCGGGGGTCCAGGGCGGCGGACCGGCGAACACGACGCCATCCCGTTCATACGACACCTGACCGTCGCGGACCTGCCGCGACGCCGCCAACACCCGCGCAAGAATGGTGTCCGAATCGTAGCCACCGCCTGCGGCCTTGGCGGCGCTCCAATCCGCGTAATGCCCCTCCCAGCGCACGCGGAAAAACCGGTCGACCAGCGGATCCAGCCAGACAGACGGGAGGATGCGCCGCAGCACCTTGCGTAGCAGGCCGCCGGGATTGGCGGCGGTGGCCGCAGCTTCCACCGACCAGAGCGCCCGACACGCCGGATGCTCGGCGGGATCCGGCCAGGTCGACGGAATCGGCGGCGCCGGGCGCAACGACGGATTCGCCCACGAGGTCGCCCCGGCCGCATTCGTGGCCTGCGGGTCAAAGCCGATGTGCTCCACCATGCTCCACGGCGGACGCAGGCACAGCCCGCTTTGCGCGAAGTGGTGGTACAGCCAGCGCACCGCCCAGATGTTCTTTCGCACCTCCTGCGCGGCCATCGCCGGCAGATCAGAACCGTAGGCATCCGCCGGCAAGCCGCGCGCCAGCGCCGCCTGCATTTTCACCAACGCGTCGCCTTCGTTCATCCCGCGCCACGCCCGGGCCCAGCTGCCCCAAACCCAGCACTCGGCGCGGGCATCGAAATGGGGCGCGCCGTCGAGCCCGGCCGGCGTGACGCGCGGATGCGTCCAAGCCGTCACGCTCATCACGCGTTCGTCGCCAGCGTATTGTTGGAGCGCGGCACAGATCCATCCATAGGCGCCCGGCACGGCGATCAGGTCCTCCTCCCAGACGACAAACGCCTCGTGCCGGGCAGCGACCTCGGTCACCCCAGCCAGCACGTTGCGCCCGAGTCCGAGATTGGCCGGCCGCTCCGTCAACCGCACCTCGCACCAGTCCACCGCCCGCAGGAGCGCCCGCGTCTCCGCCACGGCCGCGGCATCGTCACCCGACTTCGCGCCGTCGGCGTAGGCGAGGATGAGCGGCACGCGATTGTCCCGCAGGCAGGTCAGCACGCGCGCGAGATGCGCCGGGCGGGCATAGGCGAACAGGACAACGGGGATCGGACTCATCAGATCAACGGCACGCGTAGAGCAGGTCGCGATGCGAACCGACGTCGGTCAAAACCTCCACCAAATGATAACGGGGGCCAAGGATCGCCGCGATCGCCGCCTCGTCCCTCGCCTCCACGCAGATGAACCGTGGCGCGTGCCGCGCATAATCGATCCCGGTCAGGGCCGCCGGCTCCGCGCCTTCCACGTCGAGGCTCAGCAGATCAACGGGACGGCTGATGCCTGCCGCGTCGATCAGCGCCGAAAGCGTACGGGCCGCCACGCGGATGGCCAAAGTCTCCGGCATTTGCTGCACCTCCCGCGCGGTCGCCAGATGGCGCGAGGTCGCCGTCGCGTCGCCCAGGGCACCAGCCACGGTCGACATCAGCCCGGCCACGTGCAGCTCGACCGTGGCGCCCGGAACATCTCGTGCCACGAGCGCGGCCTCGGCTACCACCGCCGCTGGGCGGTTGCGCCGGCACTCCGCCGCCAGTTCCGGCACAGGCTCGACCAGCAGGCCGGTCCAGCCGCGGAATTTCTCCAAATAGTACGTGTTACTCTGGCGCACCCCATCGTTGGCGCCGGCCTCGATAAACACGCCGCCGTCGAAATTCAAATGCCGCTCCAGCTTCCGATCGATCCCATGCAGCGCGGGCCGCGAGTAACGCGCCACGCCCACCAACTCGCAGGCGCCGCGACGCAGCCGCTTGAGCGATTGACGGAGGCCGGGGCGCAGATTCATCCGCGCCGAAGGTAGCGCCAGCCGTTCAGGGGAATCAACAGCGCCCGCAATTGCATCGCCGCGGTCGCCCGCACCGCCGGGTGCGTGTACGAGGCTCCCCACACGGCGACCGCGTACGAAATCAGAGTCGCCCACGCGGCCCCCACCCCGCCCCAGCGCGGGATGAAGATCAGGTTTAGGCCCACATTCGCCACGGCGCCCGCCATCGTCGCCGCGAGGTAAAACTTCTGCAGGCCCTCATTCACCAGCCACTGCCCGCGCGCCACCCCGAGGAAGACAAACACGCTCGACCAGATGTGGATGGCGACAATCGGGGCCGAGCCGGCGAATTCGGGCCCATAGGCCGCGGCCACGACCCACGGGGCTGCCAGCGCCATCGGCACCGACAACCCGTAGGCCACCGCGGCATTGAGGTCGTAGTATTGCTGGAGCCGCGTGGCATCAGCCGCCGCGCCGCGTTCCCGCGCACGCAGCAGCGCCGGGAGCAGGCTGGAGCCGAGGGCCATCGGGAGGAAATACCAGATCTCCGTCAGGCGGGTGGCCGCCGAATAGATTCCTACCGCGGCGGCCCCGGCCATGTGCCGCAGCATGACCTCGTCGATCTTCATGTAGATGACCACCGCCACGCTCGCGAACATCAGCGGCCAGCCTTCGCCGATCAGGCGACGTGTGACCGTTGACTGGAGCGCGCCGAATCCAAAACGCAGGCCCGCCCGACGCGCCAGCAGGATGATCCCGGCCGCCGCCAGCAAAGCCTCCGCCACGACCACCCACGCGAACGCCGTCAGCGGCGCGTCGGTGGCGATGAGCCAGATCCTCAGCCCCGCGCCGACGGCAAGCGAGGCGGTCTGGGCCCAGACCGAGTAACGCGCCTTGAGATGCGCCTGCAGCCAGAGATCCGGGACCATCGCCGCCGGTTGCAGGAGAGTCAGACCGACGATCGCGATCAACTGCCCCTCGCGCTGGCTCAGTCCGATGCCGAGTACGAGCAGAAGAATCACGAGCGCGTAGGCGGTCACACCCGCGACCAAGCGAATCAGGGCCGTGCCGGCCAGCAGGCTGGCCGCCGTGTCCGGTGCCGTCAGGAGGTCGCGCCGGACAATCTGGTCGAGACCGAAGGAGACCACGCTACCCGCGAGGGTCACCAGCGCGATGGCATAGCTCAACCGGCCGAGCGACTCGGGTCCGAGGTGCCGCGCCACGAGAAAACCCACCACCACGCCGAGCACGAGTCGCGCCGCCCGTTCAGCCAACAGCCACCCAAAGTTGGCCGCAGCCTTCTGGAACCCCGGCTTCACCACGACATCGGCCAGCTGCTGCATCCGGCCGACGATGGATCGCGGCCCGGGACGGACAAGGCCCACCGCCACGGGGCCGTGCCCACATGTCACCTATTAGGTGAACTGGGGGCGCGGCCCCGAGTACACGATCCGGTTTCGGATTGTTCTTACAGAAGGTCGCGAAGGAAACGAAGGCTCGCGCTCCGCGTTCTCCGCGATCTCTGCGTGCAACTCTCCGGGAAAGCTGCTGCATTCGCCGCAACATGGGACCCGCCGCCAAGACGGAAAAGACGGCCTCCGTCCTGCTCGAAGCGGTCTTTCTCGCCGCGGTCATCGTGCTGCTACGCGGCTATGTGTGGCCCACGCTCAGTTCGGTCGAGGTCTCCGTGCTCCAGGCAAAACTCGATCCGGCGCTGTTCACGCGGGATTTCGTCGTGCAGGAGTCGCTGCAGTTCACGCCCCGGTTTTATTACAATGCGCTCATCCTGCTGCTGGCCCGGGCCGGCCTGCCACTGGCCGCGGCCTTCGGCGTCTGGCAATTCGTGGCCGTGGGCGCCATCGCCACCGGCCTGCGCGCGGTGGCCCGGGAGCTTGGCCTAGGCGCCACCGCCGCCGCGGCGCTGGTCGTGTGGATGCTCACGGTTTCGGTCGGCACGCTGGGTGACGTCTATTTCTATACGCACGCCCCCGTTCCGGCAGTCTGGGCCGGGGCGGCGGTGGCATGGGGGGCGGTGTTCGCCCTGCGCGGCCGCTGGCGTCTGGCGTTCGCCCTGCTCAGTGCGGCGGCGCTGCTGCAATTCCTCGTCGGATTCTACGCCGGCGTGCTCGCCTTGCCGGTGTGGTGGTTCCTGGCCAAGGGCCGCGATCCTGTCGCACCCGCCCTCTGGGCCCTCGGACTCGCCTTGGTGTACGTGCCGATGCGACTGAGTGGTGGCACCGGCTCGGGAATGCTGAGCGCCGAGGAATTCGTGACGATCTACGCCCAGCTGCGGCATCCGCATCACTTGGTGCCGTCGACGTGGAGCTGGGCCTTTTGGCTGCAGTCCGCTCTATTCTACGGCGGAGCGTGGTGGTTCCTGTGCAAGCATCCGGGCAACCGGACC
>CAIYFD010000181.1 GCA_903925425.1 uncultured Opitutia bacterium
TCCACCGTGAGTTCTTCCGCGACAAGCCAGGCGAGTTCGACTTCCGCCCCCCGGGCAAGATCTTCATCGAGGAGTACGCGAAGTTCATCGCCAGCCGCAACGTCCTCCTCGGCAGCGCCAACCAGCTCACCGACCTCCGCAAGTCACTCGGCAAGTAACGCTGCGAAGGTAGGGCTGGCTCGACGAGCCGGCTGCGATCTTCTCATTCGCCGGTCCGCGTTAACGCGGACCGGCTTTTTTGTGTCCGTGGTGGGGCGCGCTATCCCTAACGCGCCGGGTTCAACTCAGTCGGGACCAAGCGTGGCGGGTTAAGGATCACCCGCCCTACCCTTGAGATCCCCGATCAGTATTCGGTCTTTTCCGGCTTATCCCGCCACGCCCGGAACGCGCCCTGCGCCTCGGCGCGCAGCAGCGGCACCATCGGAATCGCCCGGCTCTCCGGAGGCAGCGCGATCTGACCGTAAATCAGGTCGTCGTCGAAGCCGATCGCCGCGGCATCCTTCCGGTCGTTGCCGAAGAAAACCCGGCCCAGCCTCGCCCAGTAGATCGCACCCAGGCACATCGGGCACGGCTCGCAGCTCGTGTAGAGCTCGCAGTCGTTCAGCTGGAACGTCCCCAGTGCCTGGCAAGCCGCGCGGATCGCCACCATTTCCGCGTGCGCGGTGGGATCATTGTCGGCCGTGACCGAGTTCTGGCCGCGGCCGACCACCCGACCCCGGCGCACGACCACGCAGCCGAACGGGCCGCCGCGGTTACGCAGACTCGCCTCCGCGAGGCGGATCGCCTCGCGCATGAAATCCTCGGGGGCGGCGCTCAACGGGAACCGGCCGCCACCGATTTGATCTGGCCGGGGGAGTTCTTGGGAAGGCACGAAGCTCACCGTGAGATTATCGGGCCCGGACGGCAAGAGGTTGATGGCCGAGTAAGCCCCGCGGGCGGGTCTGGGCGGACGTGGGTCGGCCCGGGGTACCCTGTCCGGTATCTGGGTGAATCAGCGAACTCCGCCGCCAATTACTGCTCGTCAAATTTCCTCCGTGCCATCCGTGTCATCCGTGGCCAAATATATCCGATGAACAACAGCCGGCTTGAATTAGTGGTCCGTGGCGGTCGGGTCGTGACGCCCACCGGCGTCCAGCGCATCGACTTGGGCGTGGCGCTCGGCCGCATCGTCAAGGTCGCGCCGAAGATCACCGAGGACGCCGACGTGGCGATTGACGCGAAGGGGAGCTACATTTTCCCCGGCATCATCGATGCCAACGTCCATTTCAACGAGCCGGGCCACGAGGACTGGGAAGGTCTCTCCACCGGCTCCGCCGCGCTCGCGGCCGGCGGCGGCACCTGCTTCTTCGACATGCCGCACAACTCCGAGCCGCCCGTGCTCGATGCCGCCCAACTGCGCGAGAAACGCCGGCTCGCCGAGCAGAAGTCCTGCGTCGACTTCGGACTCTGGGGCGGACTCGTCCCCGGCAACTTCGACAAGCTCGCCGGCCTGCGCGACGCCGGTGCGATCGGACTGAAGGCATTCATGTGCGACAGCGGCATCGCCAGCTTTCCCCGCGTGGACGAAAAGGTCCTGCGCGAGGGCATGAAGCGCGCGGCGAAACTCGGGATGCTCGTCGCCGTGCATGCCGAGGACGAGGCCCTCGCCGCCACGTTCACCGCGGAGCAGAAGGCCAAGGGCCGCCACGACGCGAAGGCCTTTCTCGCCTCGCGGCCGGTCGAGGTGGAACTGGCCGCGATCCGCACCGCCATCGAGCTCGCGGGCGAGACCGGTTGCACCTTGCACATTGTCCACGTCAGCAGCCCCGAGGGCATCGCACTCATCGCCGACGCCCGCGACCGTCGCGTGGACGTAACCGCCGAGACCTGCCCCCATTACCTGCTGCTGAACGACAAGGATTGCATCAAGCTCGGCGCCGTCGCCACGTGCACCCCACCCCTGCGCGACGAAAAGCGCCGGCTGGCCCTCTGGGAGGAACTGCGCGCCGGCAACATCCAGACCATCGGCTCGGACCACTCGCCCGTTCCGCCGGACCTGAAGACGTCGGACGATTTCTTCGCGATCCGGGGCGGCATCGCCGGCTGCCAGCACGGCTTTGAGCTGCTGTTTTCCGAAGTGGGCGGCTCGCTCGACAAGGATCTACCGCTGCTGGCGGGCTTGCTGGCGAGCAACGTCGCCCGGCGCTTCCGGATCGACAAGCACAAGGGCAGCCTCGTCGAGGGCTTAGACGCTGACTTCACCATCGTGACGCCCTCGGCCGAGCGCGCGATCCACGCCGACGACCTGTGGACCCGCCACCTCCTCAGCGCCTACGCCGGCCGCCGCAGCCGGACGCGGATCACCCACACCTTCGTCCGCGGCCAGTGCGCCTGGGCCGACCGCCGCCCGACCAACCCCTCCCCGAAAGGGCAATTCGTCCGGCCGGGCTATCATCCGTAACCGTGGTTGGCCGCGAGAAGGCGCAGAAGGCGCAAAAGAGATCCTGATGGTGTCCGGGTGCCCTCACCCGGAAACGATCTCCGTTTTTGCGCTTCTTGCGCCTTTTAGCGGCCAACTCGTGCCTGATCGGTTTTTTATCCGTGTTAATCCGTGCAATCCGTGGTTAACAAATCCGGATCCTCCGCGACCGCCCCATGAAGCCCCACCTCGGCCAGACCCGCACCCACATCGGCGTCCGCCACGCGCTGATCGCGCCTGACGGGCACGTGAAAAGCAACGTGCCGGGCATCACGGGCACGGCGACGATCGTCCTCATCTCCGAGGCGCTCGGCGCGAAGTTCGCACAGGTGCTGGTGACCTTCGAGAAGGACGGGCGCGTCGAACTGCCCGCGAACGACGTCGAGACCGCCGGCTATTTCGAGACCGGCGGCGGCTGGCTGGTCATCGGCCGCGAGAAACAGCGCTGCCTCGCGGGCAGCTTCTTCTTCGCCCCGGCCGGCCAGTCGTGGTCGATCACCTCGGCTCTGCTCGGCACGCGGGTCACGCTCTTCCACAAGAAATACGCGCCCCTTGCCGGTGTCCCGGCGCCCAAAGGCGTGATCGGTAACGCGGCCGCGATCAAGGGCGAGCCCTACCTCGGCGATCCCAAGGCGACCCTCAAGGTGCTGCTCCCCGACAATCCGAGCTTTGACCTGACGCTGAACATCTTCACCTACCAGCCCAAGGCGACGCTCCCGTTCGTGGCGACGCACAGCATGGAGCAGGGGCTCCTGATGCTCTCGGGCGAGGGCATCTACCAACTGGAAAACGACCGGCACGCCGTGCAAAAAGGCGACGTGATCTGGATGGCGCCCTATTGCCCCCAGTGGTTCATCGCCAAAGGCAAAGTCGCAGCGAGCTACCTGCGCTACCAAAGCGTCAACCGGGCGGCGCTGTAATGCCACCCACGGAACCCGCGGCCACTCAACTCCCGGGTGGCTGTGGCACCTTCGCCATCCGGCTGGTGTCGTAGCCCTGCGCAGCGGCGCGATCGAGGATCCCGCGGTAAACGTCGTCGGGGAGCGAGCGGGTACGCGCCAGCACCCAGATATAATTACGTGAGGGGTGTCCGATGACCGCCCAGCGGTAGTCGGGGTCCAGATCGATCACGAGGTAGGTGAGTCGGACCGGCCAGAAGAACTGCACGCGCCACTCGGCATTGGTCTCGTGGTTGTAGACCCAGGAAACACCGCGCCACTGCTGCTCCGGCGCGTCGAACGACCCCTTCCGGAAGATAAAAATGTTGTCCATCCGCCCATCAGCCCGCGGGGCATAGCGATCGAGCGTCGCAACCTTCCCGTTCTCCAGGAAGTACGGGATATTCGCGACCACGTACCAGTCGCCCATGTAGCGGTTGAGGTCCACGTGCGCCACCGTGCGCAGCGGCGGGAGTGCCGTTGCTGAGCAACCGGCCAGGAATCCAACGGACAAGATCAGCAGCAGGGTTCGGATCATTCCCCAATGCACCCAACATCGGCTCCGGCGCAACCGTGGAGGGCAAACTTAGTTCTGGTTTGCTCGTGGATAAGTCGATCCGCAGAAGTTGCAGCAGGCACCCACCCCGCCCCGCATGAAATCCATCCCGCGCACCGGCACGACGGGCCAGCAGACCTTCGTGGTCACGGCCCAGCACGCGATCGACTTCGCGGGCGGCGGCATGCCGGCCGTGCTCAGCACGCCGTGGCTGATCTGGTTTTTGGAGCACGCCGCGCGCGAGGCGATGCTGCCGCTGCTTGAGCCGGGCGAAAGCACCGTGGGCATACGCGTCGATGTCGAGCACCTCGCCCCCACCCCGGTTGGCGACCGCGTGACTTGCACCGCCCGCGTGCTCCAGGTGGACGGCCCCGTCGTCTCCTTCCAGCTCGAGGCGAAGGACAGCCGCGAGGTCATCTCCCGCGGTTTCCACAAGCTCCGCGTCATCCGCGTTGACCGCTTCGCCGCCCGCGTCGCGGCCAAGGCGAAACCCGTCTGAACAATCCAACCTTCTCGCA
>CAIYFD010000182.1 GCA_903925425.1 uncultured Opitutia bacterium
CGCCGATGCCATGGCGAAACTTCAGGGGTCGCCCGACCGGTTGAACCCGGAACAACTCCTCGCCTTCCAGCAGCAGAATGGCGCTCCGCGCGGCGGTCGCGGCGCGGCCGCACCTGCGGCCGGCGGCGGGCGGGGCGGCGCGGCCCCGGCCGCTGATGGGGTACTGAGTGACCTCGCCAAGTGGCGGGCGTCCGCCTCGATGGAAAAGGCCCGCGAGTTCCGCAAGATCTACGAGGATGCCGGGGTGTTCATCGAGATCATGAAGTTCGACAACGTTCCCACGTTCACGAATGACGAGCTCGACTTCGCCTTCACCCTGGCCCGCGCCTGCGGCGCCCGCGCCATCTCGCTGGAAATGCCCGGCAACGAGGTGACCAAACGCGTCGGCGCCATGGCCGACCGCCACCGCATGCAGGTGGGTTACCATAACCACACGGATCCGGCGAACGTGCCCGAGTTGCTGACCGCGTTCGAGCAATCCAAGTATAACGGCTCCAACCTGGATATCGGACACTTCGTGGGAGGAAACGTGGGCGGCGATCTCTTCAAGTCGCCTCTCGACTTCATCAAAAAGTATCCCGATCGCGTGACTCATATTCACGTCAAGGACAAGATGACCGCCGCCAATGGCGGTGCGAACAAACCCTTTGGCGAAGGCGAAACCCCGATCGCCGAGGTTCTCCGCACGATCCGGGACAACAAATGGCTGATCCAAGCCACCATCGAGTTTGAGTATCAGGTCCCGGCGGGTTCCGACCGCATGACCGAGATCGCGAAGAGTATCCAGTACTGCCGCAACGCGCTCGCCACCTGAAGAGGAGAACCCGCGACGCCTGCGGCGTCCAACGGGCCTACCTCGGTCACAGACAACCCTCCCCCAAGCGCCGGCCCTGGCAAAAACCAGGCCCGGCGCTTTTCCGTTTCAGCGTGTGAACATGACCGTATCGTGGCCCATCCGCTTTCGCGCCGAAAGCCTTGCCGTCGAAGTTCACGCTGATCGCCGCCAGCTCGGGCTCCACGCCGCACGCGCCGCCGGGCAGATGCTACGCGAGATCATCAAGGAGCAAAGTTATGCGCGCGCGATATTTGCCTGCGCGCCATCGCAAAATGAATTCCTTGCCGCGCTGACGGATCCGGCGGTGGCGGGCCCGATTGCGTGGGAGCGCGTGACGGCCTTCCACATGGATGAATATATCGGTCTCGCCGCGAACGATCCCCGGAGTTTCCGCTCCTATCTTGGGGAGCATCTGCTGTCGCGCGTCTCGATCGGGAAGTTTTATCCGATCGCCGGCGAGCGGGCCGATTGGGAGAAAGTCTGCGCCGACTACACGGCACGGCTGCAGGAGGCTCCGATTGATTTGATCTGCCTGGGCATCGGCGAGAACGGACATCTCGCATTCAACGATCCGCCCGTGGCTAATTTCAACGATCCGGTGTTGATCAAGCGGGTGGCACTCGACGACGCCTGTCGCCGTCAACAGGTGAACGATCGCTGTTTCCCGACTCTCGCAGAGGTCCCGCATGGCGCTCTTTCGCTCACCCTGCCGGTTTTCCGCGATGCCCGGCGTTTGAGCGTGCATGTGCCTGGAACACGCAAAGCCGCCGCCGTAAAAGCGACCCTCAACGGCCCATGGAGCACGACGTGCCCCGCGTCGTTGCTGCGCCAGCATGCGGCGGCGACGCTCTATCTCGACATGGATTCCGCCGCCGGAGTGACCGTTCGCCCATAGGGTGATCCCGTCCACTTCGCCGGAGCTCTGCACGGCAGGCGATCCGCCCCGTGGCGCACCGGGGGATCTGGGGCACCACGATTCTCCTGCCGGTCTTGACCCGCAGCGACGCCGATAAAATCGGGCCGCCTTAGCCTAGCCGCATCAGGTCACGTCGGGTCCGACGAGGAGGGACTCCGGTTCGGCCACGAGCGAGTCATGCTCGCCCCGGCCACCCCTGCCCCCGGAATCACCCCATCCAGTATTCTCGAATCGAGGCCCCGAAATCCTGACCTCGTTGCTTGGATTTGTACCGTCGAGAACTGGCCGCCCGGGGTCTCTTTCCCCTGTAGCTGGGCTACAGGGTAGCCCGGGCGCCAGCTTGCTTGCTCGCCTCGCTTGCCGCGAAACGCTCGCGGGTTAAGGCGCCTCGTAGAACTCGATCAGCCCAACGCCCGAGGTGCTGTTCACCCCGGAGAGCTGCACGGTGTACACACCGGGATTGAGCGTAGCCAGCAGCGCGGCATCCTTCGATGCCGCTGGCAGGCTGGCGAGTCCCACGGCCGCAAATGCGTTCGCAAGTGTGCTGCCGCCACCCCAGTCGTCGTTGCTGCCAATCTGAACCCCGGAGCTGTCGAAAAGCTTGAGCTGGGGATCGTTCATGTAGCCCGTCACCCCTGAGGCCGCGAGGTTCGGTCCCACGCCGCGGATGATAACCTGCTTGGACGTCGAGCCCGTAATAACAAAGCCCACAATAAGCACGTTGGCACCGGTGCCGACCTGGCCTCGCACGGACACAGCGGCGAGCCGACTCGTGTCGCTCTCGGGCCCAAAATCGTAGAGCTCCATCAAGCCAATGCCCGTGCCAGCGGCGGAGGTCAGGTGCATCATGAAAACACCCGGGCTTTGATTTAGCACCAATGCGGCATCCTTCGACCGAGGTGGGAGAGCCGGGAGGCCAACGGAGATAAAGGCATTGGTGAGGGTGGTGCCGCCGCCCCAATCGTCGTTGGTCTGCATGAGCGCCCCGGAGCCACTGTAGAGCTTGAGCAGAGGATCGGCGAGGAAGCCGCTGACCTCGTAAAAGCCCAGATTGGGGCCAATCCCTCGCGCAACGAGGTTCTTCGTGCCGCTACCCGCCACGACAACTCCCATGATCAAGGTGTTGAGCGGGTCCCGAAAACTGGGCCAGGTGGAGTGTTAGTCTTTGGCTCGGATTTATGTGATGACTGCGGTGGTGGTTGGCAATCCCAAGCGGAGGGACGGACCGGCTTGGCGGTCCGGCCCGGAGCTTGGGATTGGTAAAGATTTTTCCGCGACGAAGCGTTGCGGAGAGAGATAGC
>CAIYFD010000183.1 GCA_903925425.1 uncultured Opitutia bacterium
CGACCGACCGCGATGCGCTGATCAACGGCCGCTGGGACGCGATCGGCGAACTCATCGACGGCATCCCGTCAGTGAAGACCACCGCGACCAAGCTGCCGTACCTGGCGGCTTGAGGGCGTGCGGGTAGGGCTGAGGCGGTGCCTCAGCCGCGATACGATTAATGGCAGGGCTGGCTCGACGAGCCGGCCGCGAGACCCCGATCCCGGTCGCCTCGTCGAGGCAACCCTACCCACGGCAGCATCTCACTGAAACTCGGCGTCGATCAGCTCGCAGAAGTGATGGATCAGGAAGAGGTGGGCTTCCTGCGCGGTGCGGCCGGAATCGCCGGGCACGATCAGGTCGACCGTGGCCAGGCCCTTGGCCGGGCCGCCGCCGCGGCCGAGGAACGCCACGCTGGACAGGCCCATCTTCTTGGATTCGTCGAGGGCCATGAGGACATTGGTCGAGTTGCCGCTGGAGGTGATGACGATCACGAGGTCGCCCTCGTGGGCGAGGCCGGCGATCTGACGGGAGAAGATCTGGTCGAAGCCAAAGTCGTTGCCGATGCAGGTCACCAACGAACCGTCGGCGGTGAGGGCGAGAGCCGGCAGCGAGCCACGGTGCTTGGCGTAGCGCCCGACCAGCTCCGTGGCGAAGTGCTGGGCCTCCGCGGCGCTGCCGCCGTTGCCGCAGATCAGCAGCTTCTTGTCGTGCCGCAGCGTGCTCAGGATCAGTTTTGCGGCCGCGTCGATCTCGGGACGGATTTGGGCCAGCGACTGGAACGTGCGGACGGTCTCGGCGAGGGAGGCATCGAAGTTCATGGCGGCGGGGAAGCAAAGGCGTCGGCTAAGGGAGTCGCGATAATATTTTCCCAATCAATTTTTGACCGCGGATGACTCGGATATACGTCCGGGGCCTGCAAGTCCTGCTCCGCATCCGTGCCATCCGCTGACGGAGCGTAGCGACGGGACTTGAAATCCGTGGTTGGAACCCGGCTCGGATTCCGTCCGTGTTCGTGACGCAACCCATGCGCCTGCGTTCGCTCAATCTCCGCCATTTTCGCAACATCACGCTGACGCGGCTGGAGTTTGCCGGGCGGCTGGTCTGCTGCGTGGGCGGCAACGGCCAGGGGAAAACCAATCTACTGGAGGCGATCGGCCTGCTCACGGCGCTGCGGTCGTTCCGGACGACTGACAACCGCCTGCTCCTGATGCACAATCAGCCGGCGGCGGCGCTGATCTGCGAGCTGGAGCATGAGCGCCTCGGCACCTCCAAGGTGAGCATCACGCTCCACCGCGCGGGCAAGGAGGTGTTTTGCGATGACACCCGGGTGACCAAGCTGGCGGACTTTATCGGCCGTTTCCCCACCGTGGCCTTTTCATCGCAGGACCAGCAGCTCGTGCGCGGGTCGCCGGCGGGCCGGCGCCGGTGGCTCGATGTCACGGCCGCGGCGATGGAGCCGGATTACCTGCGCGCGCTGCAGGTGTACGACAAGGCGCTGGAGGCCCGCAACAGCCTGCTCAAGTCGGAGGGCGCCAGCGATGCCGAGTTCGAGGCCTTTGAGGCCGCGCTGGCCCCGGCGGCGGCGGAGCTGATCACGCGGCGGTCGGCGGTCATCACGGTCCTGGGAGCGCATCTGGCGCAGGCGTACGACCGGATCGCCGCCGGCGCCGAGGTCCCCGCGCTGGTTTACCGTCCGGATTTTGCGGAGGAACCCGACGCGGAGGTCCTGCAAGCGCGGCTGGCCGCCGGGCGGGGGCGCGACCGGATATTTCGCACGACGGTCGGGGGCGCGCACCGCGACGATTTTGAACTCACCCTCGGCGGGCGCGACGCGAAGGATTTCGGCTCCGAGGGGCAGCAACGTTCGCTGGTGCTGGCGTTGAAGCTGGCGCAGGCGGCGTGGTTCCACGAGCGCAGCGGGGTGCGGCCGGTACTGCTGGCCGACGACGTCCTGGGTGAACTTGATGCCACGCGCCGCCGCGAGTTCTGGCAGGCGATCGACCCGGAGTCGCAGGTGATCGCGACAGGGACGGACTTGCCCGATGCCGGGCTGGGGGATTGGCAGATTTTCCGCGTGGCGGACGGTGGCGTGACGCCGGAGCCCTGAGCAGCAGCCATGAATTTCAAGCCAGCAGAAACAAACCCTGCCGCGGATTTCGCGGATGATCGCGGATGCTTCGGAAACATCCCTGTTGGTCCGCGAAATCGGCGGGAAAACCGGGCGCTGTCCACATTCGAGCCGGCCGGAGGCTGCGGCCGATGAACCTCGATCCCGCGCAATGGATTCTCGCCGTGGTGGCGGCGTTGCTGGTGGGCATCGCCAAGACCGGCGTCACGGGCCTCGGGATGCTGCCGGTGGCGATCTACGCGCAGCTGCTGCCGGCGAAGCAGGCGAGCGGGTTGCTGCTGCCCTTGCTGATCGTGGGGGATGTGATCGCGGTGCTGACGTACCGGCAGCACACGCAGTGGCGTTATTTGCTGAGGCTCTTTCCGTGGACGGCGATCGGGGTGGTGATCGGCTACTTTGCGATGGATCGGATCGATGACCGCGAGGCGCGGATCATCATCGGGGTGATCATCCTCGTGCTGGTGGCGCTGCATGTGGGGCGCAAATGGTGGTTGAGCCGGCGGGCCGCCCGGAGCGAGGAACCGAAACACCCGGTCCTGGTTCCGGCCACCGGGATTCTGGCCGGCTTTACGACCCTGATGGCCAATGCCGCTGGCCCGCTGATGGCGATGTACCTCCTCGCGATGCGCCTGCCGAAGCTGGAATTCGTGGGCACCGCGGCGATGTTTTTCCTCGTGCTGAACGTGTTCAAGGTGCCGTTCATGATGAACCTGGGCCTCGTGAACGTCAGCAGCGTCACGGCGAACCTCATCCTTTGCCCGGCGGTGCTGCTCGGGGCATGGCTGGGCCGGAAACTGCTTGCGCGCCTGAACCAGCATTGGTTCGAGAATCTTGCGCTGGCGTTGGCGGCGGCGGCGGGGCTGAAGCTGCTGTTCTGAAAACCTTCCGGAAACAGAAATCGCGGATGACACGGATTGACGCGGATCAGGAAAGCTTCCGGAAGCCATCCGTATAATCCGCGAAATCCGCGGTTGGATCGGAAGGCTTGGGTTTCCGCCGATTTTTTCCTCGGCGCATCGCTCCTCCTCTGCGGTTAATCGGGCATGGCGCGGATGAATGTCAGGCAGATGTGGAAGGCCAAGCTCGAGGGCAAGGCGGTCCCGCCGTCGACGACCCACGCCCGCGCGGAGGCGCGGCGGACGGATGCCGGGCTGGGGGCGTCGCCGCGGACGGCGTTCACCGGGTTGGTGCTCGGCATCGATCCCTCGCTGCGCGGCACGGGTCTGGCGGTGCTGGATTTTCAACCGGGGCGTTTGCCGGTGCTGCTGCGGTGCCGGACGATCCAGGTTCACGCGAAGCGGCCGATGCCCGAGGCGCTCGCCGAGATCCACCGCGGGGTGGAGTCGTTCCTCGCGGACTTTTCGGTGCGGCACGTGGCCTTGGAGCAGACGATCTTCGTGCAGAACCACCAGACGGCGCAGATCCTGGGCGCGGCGCGCGGGGTGGCCATTGCGGTGGCGGCGCTGCGCGCCTTGCCGATCTTCGAATATGCCCCGCTGCGGGTGAAACAGGCGGTGGTGGGGGCCGGCCGCGCGAGCAAGGAGCAGATGGCGCGCACCGTGATGGCGATGCTGGGTCACGGCCGGGCGCTGGCCTTCGACGAGGCAGACGCGGCCGGCGTGGCCTTGTGCCACGCGTTCACTTGGCGGGGGTGACAAGAAAGCGAATCTGGAACTCAGGAAAAGGGGAGCGAGCAGGGATGGGAGAAATCATGGCCGAACGATCGTGATTTCCTGAGTTCCAGATTCCATCGATGCGAAATACGGGCACAAAAAACCCGCGGCCTTGTGGGCCGCGGGTGGAGAGGGAGTCGGGAAACTCAGGCCTTCGTGATCAGCCCGGCCTTGATGGCCTTGAC
>CAIYFD010000184.1 GCA_903925425.1 uncultured Opitutia bacterium
CTGGCCGGGTCACGATCGGTGCGATGCTGCTCTCGGGCGCGCTGGCGGGCGGGCTCGGACTCAACGAGCTGATGGGTTCGCAGCACCGCATCCTGCTCGATTTCCCGGGCGGTGCGGGGTTTGTCGGGATCGCGGTGGCACTGATGGGACGCAATCATCCGGTCGGGATCTTCGCCGCCGCCGTGCTGTTCGGGGCGTTGTACCAAGGCGGATCGCAGCTCTCGTTCGACCTGCCGAGGATCAACCGCGACTTCGTCGTGGTGATCCAGGGGCTCGTGATCCTCTGCTGCGGGGCGATGGAGAACGTGTGGCGGGCGCCGCTGGCCCGAATCCTGGCCATGCGTCGGGATGAAAAAGGCGGCACCTGATGGAAACCTACACCATCGTCGTCCTGCTGCTGGCCGCCACGATCCGCGTGGCGACGCCGCTCCTGCTCGCTGCCCTTGCCGGGATGTTTTCGGAGCGGGCGGGCGTGATCGACCTCGGGCTTGAGGGGAAGATGCTCGGCGCGGCGTTCGCGGCGGCGGCGGTTTCGGCGGTGACGGGTTCCGCATGGCTTGGTCTCGGGGCCGCGATCGTCACCGGTGCCGCGCTGGCCCTGGTGATCGGCTTTGCCTGCATCACGCACCGGGGGAATCAGGTCGTCGCGGGCATGGCCGTGACGATCGTCGTGGTCGGCTTGGCGCCGTCGCTCGCGTTGGCTTGGTTCGGACTCGGCGGTCAGACGCCGCAGCTGGCGGCGGCAGGGCAGCGCTTCACCGAGCTGGCGTGGCCATGGGCGGAGGCGGCGCGCGCGACCCCGTTCCCGGGGCTTTTGTACGCCGAGCTGCTGGGAGGTCACAACGTGGTGGTCTATCTGGCCGCGGCTCTGGTGCCGGGCAGTGCGTGGGTGCTCTATCGGACGCGCTTCGGCCTGAAACTGCGCGCGGCGGGAGAGAATCCGCTCGCGGTGGAGTCGGCCGGCATCCCGGTGAACGCCCTGCGTTACCAAGCGGTCCTGATCTCAGGAGTACTGTGCGGTGTGGCGGGAGCCTCTATGTCGACCGCGGCCAACGCGGGCTTCGTGCGCGACATGACTGCGGGCAAGGGCTACCTCGCGCTGGCGGCGTTGATCTTCGGAAAATGGAAACCGGTTCCGACCCTGGGCGCCTGCCTGCTGTTTGCGTTCACGGACGCGGCGGCGACCCGGATGCAGGGCGTGGCGCTGCCGCTCGTGGGCGTGGTGCCAGTCCAGTTCATCCTGGCCCTGCCGTACATCCTGACCGTGCTGTTGCTCGCGGGATTTGTCGGCCGCGCCATCCCGCCGAACGCGCTGGGCGTGCCCTACTCGAAGGAGAAGTGATTTTTTAACCGCGAATAAACGCGCATGGCCGCGAATTCGGCCGGTGCTTCGGAAGTGCCGCGTGATGCTTGGAGGAATGAATTTGTTCGCGGCCTGCATTCCTCCGGATTCGCGTCCATTCGCGGTTCAAGATCCGGGATGGCATTTAATTCTTTGCGGCCCTCGCGGTTTTTTGCGGCGATCACGCCATGAATGTCACCGAACGCCTCGCGCGTCATCTGGGCCGGAAACCGGACACCGCCGCCGCGCTGTTTGTGGCCGCGAACGCCACCGTCGTCGGCGACGTCGTGCTCGGCCCGAAAAGCAGCGTGTTTTATGGGGCGGTCCTGCGCGGCGACATCAATGAGATCCGGGTGGGCGAGGGGACGAATATCCAGGATAATGCGGTGGTCCACCTAGCGGACAATTTTGGCGTGCAGATCGGCGCGTGGTGCACGATCGGGCACTCGGCGATCGTTCACGCCTGCACGATCGGCGATGAATGTCTGATCGGGATGGGTGCAACGGTGCTCGATGGCGCTGAGATCGGGGCGCGGAGTCTGATCGGCGCCCATGCGCTCGTGCCGATGGGCATGAAGGTGCCTCCGGGCTCGATGGTCTACGGCGCGCCCGCCAAGGTGGTCCGCCCGCTCACCGCGGAAGAACAAGGGGCGCTGCGCCGCATGGCCGAAAAATACCTCGAAGTGGCCCGGGGGCACGCGGCGCTGATCCGGTAAGCGGCGATCGGAAGATCGGGCGGACCACGGCGGCCCCTCCACGGCCGCCTGAATCAGCCGACCGGGTCGGGCTCGAATCCGGCGATCTGTTCGCGGGGCAGGCTGAGCCGGTGACGCTTCTCGATCAGGCGGAAATGGGCGTGCGTCTCGGCGCTGATGAAACTGACGGCTGTGCCGCTCTCGCCAGCGCGGCCGGTGCGGCCGATGCGGTGGATGTAGTCGGTGGCCGAGCGGGGCAGATCGTAGTTCACGACGGCCGGCAGCAGCGCGATGTCGAGGCCGCGCGCGGCGAGGTCGGTCGCGACGAGTACGCGGGTTTTGGACGCCTTGAAGTCCGCCAGCGCCTGGGTGCGGGCGCCCTGGCTGAGGTCGCCGTTCATGGCGGCGGCGGCGAGGCCGGCCCGGCGCAGCTTTTCCGCGACATGCTCGGTGGCGTAGGTGGTTGCGACAAACACCAGTACCCGGGGCCAGTTCAGGGTTTCAATCAGGTGGCGCAGGAGCTGCGTGCGCCGGCCGGGGTCAACCTCGATCGCGCGCTGGAGGATGTCGGGCGCGGTGGCCGGGGCGGCCGGCAGGTCGATGCGCACGGGATCCTGCAGCAGCTTGGCGGCGAGTTCGAAGATGGCCGGCGGGAACGTGGCCGAAAAGAGCAGGCTCTGGCGGCGCGCGGGCAGGGCGGCGAGGAGCCGGCCGACCTCATGGGCGAATCCGAGGTCGAGCAGGCGGTCGGCCTCGTCGAGCACGAGCGTCTCCACCTCGGCGAGCGACACAGCGTTGTGGCTCATCAGGTCCAGCAGGCGGCCCGGCGTGGCGATGAGGATGTCGGCGCCGCCGCCCAGCGCGATCATCTGGGGGTTGATCGAGACGCCACCGTACACGGTCAGGATCTTGAGGGGGTCCGGCAGCCAGCGGCCGTAGAGGCGGAAGGACTCCCCGACCTGGCCGGCCAGCTCGCGGGTGGGGACGAGCACGAGGGCGCGGACAAACCGTCCTTGGCCGCGCGGCCGCGCGGACAACCGCTGCAGGATGGGGAGGGCGAAGGCGGCGGTCTTGCCCGAGCCGGTCTGGGCCGAGGCCCAGACATCGCGGCCGGCCAACGCGGCGGGGATGGCGCCGGTCTGGACGGGCGTCGGGGCGCCGTAGCCCCGCGCGACGACGGCGCGCAGGAGCGGCTCCGAGAGACCGAGCGGGGAAAAGGGCATGAACCGGCCGGAGGTCTTCGCTCAGGCGAGGGTTACGACCACCCGCTCTTCACCCACCTGCACGAGGTCGCCGGCCGCAAGCTTCTTGCCCTTCTGCGTCTCGACAGCGCCGTTCAGCTTCACGCCGCCCTCGGCAATGAGTTGCTTGGCCTGACCCCCGCTCTCGCTGAGGCCCGCGAACTTGACGAGCTGGCAGAGCTCGATGGGGACCGTCCGGACGACGACCGGGCGCGGTTCGATGGGTTTGCTTTTTGGCGCCGTGGCGGGGGCTTTCTTCATGTCAAAGTGAAGCCCAGAGCGGGCAGTTCGTTCAGGTGAAACGGTGCGCTGGCCAGGACTTCCTGCAGCTTGGCGAGGACATCGGCGCGAGGCGGCGTGCGGAAAACCGCCGCGCCGTCATCGGAGTCGTGGAGATGGATTTCCCACGTGCCGGTCGCCTCGTCGGGCCCGACATGAAACACCGAGCCGTGGAGGTAGTTGCCCGGGAGGCCCGGGTGGGGACCGGCGCCGGGGACGAGGAAGAGCATGTGCAGCGGGTCGTGGACGACGGTGCCGTCGTGCTTGGCACGGTGATGGGTGGCCTTGCCGATCACCGTCAGGCGAAAGCCCTCCGCCCGCGTGCGCAGGGCCGCCGGCAGCGACTGGACGTACCGGTCATAAATGCTGGCGTTGGACTCGAGGGCTTCGTCGGCGATCTGGCCGGCGATGAAGGCGTCGAGATTGCCCGCATGGAAAAAGGGGAGACGCCCGAGCGAGCGGGCTGTGACGTGGGAGTCCTTGTGGTCGGCGTTGGCGTACACTTGCTGGGCGGAGTAGAGTCGGCGCAGTGCGTCCTGGTAGGCGGGAGTGACGGGGAGGGCGCCGATGGGGCTCAGCTCGATCTTGTCCAGCACGGCATGGTCAAACTCGGCATTGGGGTCGTGGCTCATGGGGTGGGCCCCGAGAGTGCAGACAACCGAACGCGAAGCAAGAAATGGGCGGCGTCAGCTTGTTGGATGGGGGGAATACCCCATCGCTATTCCTCCGGGATCCGGGTTTAATGACGTCCAGACGGACGTTCGTCATGGGGCGTTCTCTTGCCGTGGATCAAAAATATGCCAGCGGCCACGCGGACGATCCCGCGCAGATAGGGAAGAGGCGAACCGACCATGAAGAACCTGACCGAGAACCTGATCCGCCGTTACCTCGCCGCCCTGCGCGACCATCTCGCGAGCCGCCGGTCGAGCGGGCTGAGGATCGCCTGCGCCCTGGGACGGGGCGTGATGGCCGAAGGACAGGGCACGCTGGCCCTGGCCCGGATGCACGACTGGGCTTTGGCGGAACTCGCTCCGTCATATGACTTCGTGCACGCCAGCAACGGCCTAATCCGGCGGTCGGGAAATTTTTTCGCCGCGGCGCTCGAACCGATCGAGAAAGCGCACCAGATTACCCGGGAATCCCTCGCGCAATTCCGGCACCGAACGAAGGAGCTGCGACGGCACACGGCCGCCATGGCCAAGCATAACCGTGAGCTCAAGCGCGAGATCACCCGTCGGAAGGCCGGGGAGGTCGCGGTCAGGCGCGGCAAGGAACATTATCGGCTGCTCCTGGTGGAATCACACTTGATGCAGTGGAAGCTCCGCCATCTGGCGCGCCAGATGCTGTCGGCGCAGGAGGATGAGCGCCGCGAGATCAGCCGGGAACTGCACGACGAGGTCGTGCAGACGCTGGTCGGGATCAATGTCCATCTGGCGGCGCTCGGCGGCGCGGCCGCCATCGGGATCCGCGGGCTGAAGGCGAAGATCGTCCTGACCCAGAGACTCGTCGAAAAGTCCGTGAACGCCGTGCACCAGTTTGCCCGGGAGCTGCGCCCCGCGGCGCTGGATGACCTCGGCCTGATCCCGGCGCTGCGCGTTTACCTGAAGGCCCTCGCCGCCCGGAAGAAGGGATGCAAGATCCGGCTGACCGCCTTCGCCGGGGTTGAGGCGCTCGACAACGCCAAGCGCACCGTGTTCTACCGCGTGGCTCAGGAGGCGATGACCAATGTCTGCCGGCATGCGTGCGCCACCGAGGTCACGGTGGTCATCAGCCAGCTTTCCGACGCCGTGCGCATGGAGGTGCACGACAACGGGAAATCATTCCTGGTCGCGCAGACGCTTTCCATCAGGACCAACCAACGCCTCGGGCTGCAGGGCATGCGCGAGCGGGTGGAAATGGTGGGTGGTACGCTTTTGATCACCTCGGCGCCCGGAAAGGGCACCACCGTGCGCGCGGACATTCCTTTTCTCGCGGGGTGTGGCATGAGCCCGGTCGCGAAAATCACCGTGCTGATGGCGGAGGACCATGCGGTGGTCCGCCAAGGCCTGTGCTCACTTCTGGCGACCGAGGGAACCATCACTGTGGTCGGGCAGGCGGCGACGGGGCGCGAGGCGGTCAATCTGGCCGCCCGCTTGCAGCCCGACGTCATCCTGATGGACATCGCCATGCCGGTGCTGAACGGCCTCGAGGCCACGCGGCAGATCCTCGCGGCCAATCCCACGGCCCGGGTCCTGATTCTTTCGGCGCACAGTGACGATGAGTACATCGAGCGCCTGATCGCCGTCGGGGCTGCAGGCTTCCTGGAGAAGCAGACCTCGGCCGAGGTCCTGACCATGGCGATCCGCGCGGTCGCCAGGGGCAAACCCTTTTTCAGCCCGACCATTGTGAAACGCATGAACGCGGGGCAGCAGCGTTCACTGAACCGCGACGGCCTGCCTTGTCCCAAGGACACCCTGCTGACTTCGCGCGAATCGGAAGTCCTGCAGCTCATCGCGGAGGGCAAGGCCAACAAGCAGGTGGCTGCGACGCTCGGCATCAGCATCAAGACGGTGGA
>CAIYFD010000185.1 GCA_903925425.1 uncultured Opitutia bacterium
GAGGGAGAAAGCGCCTACTGGCGCAACGAAGAGATCGTCGGCACCGTGAACAGGTTCGCCGGGAACTTCTCGTTCACCGCGACCTTCTCGAAGACGATTGTGACGGTGACATCCTTGCCGGAGGCGCCCTTAACCGTGGACGAGATCTTTTTCGGGAAACGGATCCCGTCGGTCACGATCTCACCCTCCTCGCGGGTCTTGCCCTGGGCGGTCTCGGTCAGCACGAGGCGACCGGTGGTTTTTTCAAAATAGCGGGTCCAAGTCAGGTTGGTGTCGTGGCGGAAGACCACCTTGGCACACAGCACCCCGTCGATGGCCTCCTCGCCGAGCAGCGCGACCGTGCCGCCGATCCGCTCGACGCCGCGATAGAACTCCAGCGTCTGCCACGTGTTGGCCCGGAGCGTCTTGGTCTGCTCCTTGGGGAAAAGGGTCAGGCGCTGATCCTTGCCTTCCTTGATCCGCATCCAGCTCTCCAAGCCGTCGAGCCCCGTGACCTCCTCGCGCCCGGTGGAGGACGTGATGGTCGAGCGATGCTGGAAAGGCTTTTGAAAGATCATCTCGATGGTGCCCTTTTGCGGCGTTTCACCGTCGCCGACGGTCTCGTAGGTGCCTTGAAAGCGGACCGCGGTCACCGCCACGAGGACCGGTTCCGTGCCGAGCCGGGCGCGGGCGCGGGTTATGACCGCATCGAGTTCACTGGGAGCGGCGGCCGCGTGAAGGCCCGCGGCCAGCAGGACCAAGGCCAACAGGAGACGGAATGGAGCGCGCATGAAGGGAAATGATTGGCGGACCTGAACGGTGACTACGATGCCGACGGCCGGTTCCCTGCGCAAGCCCACCGCGCTCACTCCCACTCGATCGTGGCCGGCGGCTTGGAGCTGATGTCGAGCACCACGCGGCTCACGCCGCGGACCTCGTTGGTGATCCGGCTCGAGATCTTCTGCAGCAGCGGATACGGCAGCTTCGCCCAGTCGGCCGTCATGGCGTCGGTGCTCTCCACCACGCGGATCGCGATCACGTAGTCGTAGGTGCGCTCGTCGCCGAACACGCCGACCGTCTTGACCGGCAGGAAGACGCAGAAGGACTGCCAGACTTTCCAATAGTAGCCCGAGGTCATCATCTCCTCCTGCAGCACGGCGTCGGCGTTGCGCAGGATCTCGAGCTTGTCCGCAGTGATGTCGCCCATGACGCGGACCCCGAGGCCGGGACCCGGGAAAGGCTGGCGCCAGACCACGTCGCGGGGCAGCCCGAGGGCGGCGCCCACCTGGCGGACCTCGTCCTTGAAGAGCTCGCGCAGCGGCTCGATGAGCTTGAGCTTCATCCGCGCGGGCAGCCCGCCGACGTTGTGGTGGGTCTTGATGAGCGAGGCAGGATTGCCGGCGATGGAAACCGACTCGATCACGTCGGGATAAAGCGTCCCCTGCCCCAGGAACTCCGCCTTCTGGCCAAACTCCTTCAGGGATTTCTCGAAAACCGCGACGAAGGTGCGGCCGATGATCTTGCGCTTCTGCTCGGGCTCGGAAACGCCCTTGAGGCGCCGGAGAAAGAGCTTCGAGGCGTCGACCACGCGCAGGTCGATCCGGAAATGCCGCTTGTACAGCTTCTCGACGTAGTCGCGCTCGCCCTTGCGCAGGAGGCCGTTGTCCACAAAGACGCACGTCAGCTGCCGCCCGATGGCCTTGTGCAGCAGCGCGGCCGCCACCGAGGAGTCAACGCCTCCGGACAAGCCGAGCAGCACGCGACCCTTGCCGACTTTCTCGCGGATGCCCGCGACGGAATGGCCGATGAAGTCCCGCGTCGTCCAATCCTGCCGGCAGCCGCACACGCCGACGAGATAGTTGCGGATCATGTCGACCCCGCGCTCGGTGTGAAAAACCTCCGGATGAAACTGGATGCCGTAAAAGCGACGCTTGGCGTCCTCGATGCCCGCATAGGGGGAATTCTCGGACACGGCCGTGGCCGAGAATCCGGGCGGAAGCTTGGTGAGCTTGTCGCCGTGGGAATTCCAGATGCGCAACTCGCGCGGCAGCCCGGCGAACAGCTTGCCCGGCTTGCGAATGGTCAGATGCCCGTGCCCGTACTCGCGCGCCTTGCTGTGCGCGACCCGGCCGCCGAGGAAGTGCCCCATCAGCTGCACCCCGTAGCAGATGCCGAGGATCGGGACGCCGAGTTCAAAAACCGCAGGATCCGGATGCGGAGCCTGGCTCGCATACACGCTCTGCGGGCCCCCGGAAAAGATGATCCCGATCACGCCGTCCTCCCGCAGCTTGGCCGCGGGCGTGGCGTAATGGTAGATCTTCGAGTAGACTTGGCACTCGCGAATGCGGCGCGCGATGACCTGCGTGAGTTGGGAACCGAAGTCGAGGACGGCAATCGTCTGGGGCATAGCGCGGCGGGAAAAGAGCAAGCGAAGCCGAAATCCCGGAGCAACCGCAAGAGCGTTCTCGGGCAGGGTCGAAGGTTGACCCTCACCCCGGGGTGCTCCGTGCTCGCGCCATGCTCCGACCCAGCGCACCCACGGCCGAGGATCCCCGCTGGTGGGACGCGTTCAATCCGCGCACCAGCATCCGCGCCCAAGCTGCGCTGGTCTTCGGGTTGCTGACGGTCAGCCTCACCCTGTATTTCAGCAATCAGGCGTCAGCGGCGCTGGCCGCCCGCATCGAGGCCGACGCGGGACCCTTGTTCGAGACGCTGGCCGGCTCCATCCGGGAGCGGATCGACCGCGGCATGTACGAGCGCTTCCACGAACTGCAGGTGGCAGCGGTCATGCCGACCTTCCGCGAGCCCGTCGTGACCGAGGCCACGCGCCGGGTGGCGCTCAACCAGCTCAACGACACCGAGGAGGAATACGCCTGGATCGGTTTCGCCAACCCCGAGGGCAACTTGGTCATCGGAACGCATGGCCTGCGCGAAGGCACGGATGTCTCTGGCGAAACCTGGTTCGACATCGCGGTGCACGGCGGCACCCACGTGGGCAACGTGCACGAGGCGCCGGACCTGGCCGACAAGATCGCGCGGTCCGACGGTGGCACACCGCGCGTTTTCGACCTGGCCGTCCCGGTGTCCGACATCAACGGCAAGATCATCGGGGTGCTCTGCGCCAGCCTGCGCTGGTCGTGGGTCGAGCAACTCCAGGACCAGGTGGTGCCGGAAAGTGCGCGCCGGCGGCTGTTCGGCGTGACCATCTATTCAGCACGGGGCGACGTGCTGCTCGATACCGGCACCGACATCTGGGGCACCACGCCGCCCTCCTACCCTCCCGTGCCCGTCAGTCCGCGCGGCCAGCAGTCGTACCGCGGTTACCTTCACGAGGATGCCGATGGCGCCTCCTACCTGACGGGCTACGCGCTCACGCGTGGTTTTCGTAATTTTCGCGGCCTCGGGCTCATGGTCGCCGTGCGCCAACCGGACCGGCGGGCCTTCGCCGAGGTCGGCGAGCTCCGGGGTAATATCCGGCTGATCGGCTTCAGCGCGACGGCGTTTCTGGTGGTCGCCGCCTGGGGCTTTGCCGGACTCCTGACCCAGCGTCTCCACGCCATTGAGA
>CAIYFD010000186.1 GCA_903925425.1 uncultured Opitutia bacterium
GCTCCGCGTGCATGAAACCGCTGTCCGCTTGCAAAACGAAGTCCCACCCCGCCTCCCAGGTTCCGGGCCGGCCCTGAGCGGCAGCAGCGCGGACGACTGACCGATGCAGCCAGTAGCGCGGTGCAATCCCCCCCGGTTCCCGGCGCCGGACCACCTGATAGGCGATTACCCGCGGTTGGGAGCCGCCGTCCGCTTCGGTTCCCGCAACCTGCGCGACGAACCGCAGCCACACCCCGCCGATTCCGAACCGCATCGCCGCGACCTCCCCGACCTCCAACTCCAGCTGGCCGTCCGGCTGGCCGTTGGCCGCCGGTTCCCAGAGTCCGGAGGTGCCCGAGCTGTCGGTGATGGTCGCGGCCAGGCCTGCTTCCGGGCCGGCGCGACGGCAGAGCGCCGCCAGGTCAGTCGCAACGCGATCCAGTACCAAAAGTGCTTCGGCGCGCGCTCGCTGGCGTCCGCTGGCGCGCTCGTTCCAAGCGAGGGCATTCACCACCACCGCGAGCGCGCCGGCCACGACCAAGACGGCGACCGCTGCGGCCACCATGATCTCCAGCAGCGTGAAACCTTTTCGGTCCGGTGCGCGCGTCTTCATCGGTGGATCGATCCCGGTACGATCAGTTCCCGTTGCCCGGTCGCACCTCTTGCCGCCGCCGGCCAGCGCACCCGGAGCCGGAACGCCAGCCACGGCAGTGTGGCCTGATCGATCGGCCCCGTTAACCCCTCATTCGGCAGGACCGTGACCGCGAAATATTCCTCCGCCTCGTGTCCGGGCCAAACCGGATCGGTCGCCCGACCCAGCCGCTCGCCGGAGCGGCTCACGAGGAACGTCTCCGCCATCCCGACGACCGCCTGCGCCCAGGGTTTTTTCTGCAGATGCGTTTTGACTGCCACCGCGGCCTCGGCCGCGGCCAGCGTGTCCTCGTTGCCGCGGCTCACCTCAGCCAGCGGAGCAAACATGGCCATCACCGCCACCAATCCGCCGCCGAGGATCCCGAGGGCCACGATGACCTCGATGAGGGTGAAAGCCCCGGTAGGGCGGTGACTCCGCTCACCGCCGCATACCACATGGGATCTGCTCGGCGGCGAGTGGAGTCGCCGCCCTACCGGGTAATGCCTGCTCATCGCCCATCCTCCTCGATCCGCCCGCCGGCCGTGATCCGCACCACCCGGATCGCCGCGGGATCCACCAGTCGGGGAGCCTGACCGGGCGCTTCGTCCGCGACCGCCACGACGATCCGGCGCGGGCCGCCGGCCACCGATCCGTCCGGACGAAACTCGAGGTACTCCATCGCGCCGTCCTCCCACGCGACCGGCCCCTCGAATTGCGAGAGCAGTTCCTCCGGCCAGGTCACGCCGGTGGGCAGACGCAGGCCGGACTTCTCCGACGGCACGAGGCGCGTCCCCGGCGGGAGTTCGCCGGCCTCCCGCAACCGGACCCAGTTCGAACCCTCCACGCCCAGCAACCACCACTGTCGCCCCGTCCCGCCAGGATCGGCGCCCGGCGCCGGCTGCGTGAGCACGCCGAGGCGCACCGGCATCTGCCGCGCCGAGGCGGTGCGTTGCGCCAGGCGGAGCGCCGCCCCGATTTCCCGCTGCGCCGCCCGCAGCGCCACGCCGGCATTTCCCTCGCGCCGGAACGCCAGCGAGATGCTCGCGGTGAGTACGATCATCAGGCCGATCACCGCCGTCAGCTCGACCAGGGTGAATCCCATCGCCGGGTTGGTGACCCAGGATGAGATCGTGCTGAGTTTTGAATCATCCGCCCCTGTGGGAGCCTGCTTGCAGGCGATGGATTGTTCGCGCGGGCCGGACCGGATCGCCTGCAAGCAGGCTCCCACCGTTCCAAAACCTGTCACTGCCATGGATTCCCGGGTAGTCGCTCTCATGGCACGTTGCGGATCAGGTCCGCCGCCGCCGTTGCCCCCGGTGGGGCACTGTACAGGAGCACCCCGGTCCTAATGCCGGTGGTTATCGGCTCGGCCGGGATGATTCGCCGCAAGGGCGCATCGGGCGGGCCCACCTCAGGCCACTGCGGGTAATCCCGCGCATTGATCCAGCCGTCCCCATTCCGATCCACGAGCACGGCTATGTCGGTGCCGCCAAAGGCATCATGCAGCAGTGCGACCTCCGTCGCCGTGGGAGCATCGGCACCAAACAAGTCCGCCGCCGCAAACCTCACGAAAGCCACGTGCCGGACATTCTGCGCCTCGGGTGGCAGCACACCGTCCACGGTCGCACCCACCA
>CAIYFD010000187.1 GCA_903925425.1 uncultured Opitutia bacterium
GCTGCTCGCGGTGGTGGCGGTGGCGTTAGCCGGTTACCAGCGTTTTGCGGACCAGGAGTGGCTGATGATGGGACGCCGGCCGGCGCCGCAGTTCTTCGGCCGTTCCAGCGGTTCCTTCGGCATCCCCAATAGTCTCGCAGCGCTGCTGCTGCTGCTGCTGCCGCCCGCGCTGGCGGTGGGGTTTGCGCGTGCGGCGTCCCCGCTCCGGCGGATGGCGGGCGCCGGGCTCGCCGCGATTTTCGCCTTCGGACTTCTGCTCACGATCAGCCGCGGTGCTTGGCTCGGTCTGGCGCTGGCCCTCGCCGCGTGGCCGCTGCTCGCGGGCCGGCGCAGTCTTGGCAGTCGGCTGGCGATTTCCGCCGGAATCCTCGCGGCCCTGCTTGCGACGGGTGCGGCCCTCTATCAAACGGTGCCCGGGGTGCGGTTGAGGATCGACCAATTCGTGTCCGATGGTGGTGAGCGCACGCGTCCGATCATGTGGCGGATCGCTTGGTCGATCTTCCGCGAGCACCCGGCGACCGGCAGCGGCGCCGGGAGCTACAATGTGCTGCTCGAGAAATTCCGCCCGGATAATTTCCAGGACGACGCGCAGTGGGCGCACAACGACTACCTCAACACCCTGAGCGACTACGGGGCCGTCGGTTTCCTGCTGCTCTTTGGCGCGATCGCGGTGATCACGCTCCGCTGTTTCCGGACACGCGCCGGGGCGGAGGTTCAGGCGGATGCGTCCGTGCCTGCCTCCGCACTGGGGACCGGCCTGCTCGCGTTCGCGCTGCAGTTATTCGTGGATTTCCATTTCAAGATCCCCGCGCTTGGCATGGCCTGCGCGCTGGTCGCGGCCATTCTGGTGCAGCGTCGCTGGCCCGTGACTTTATCCTCGGGAAACGGCCTGCGCATTTTCTCGCTCCTGGCCTCCGCGCTTGTGGTGGGCTTCACCACCCTGAAGGCGGTGCCCCATTTCCGGGCTGAGGTGCTGCGCTATGGCACGAGGCGCGACATCGATGCGTTTGCGAACGGACCGGCGGGAGCAGGGGAGGAGCAGGCGTTGCTCATCCCGGCGTTGCCGCTTCTGCGGCGCGCGGTGGAAATCGACCCGACAAATGGCCAAGCTTGGGCTGACTTGGCCTACGTGCTCACGCTGACCTCGCATTTCGACCCGGGACGGAATGCGGCGCTTGGCGCCGAGGCCGAACAGGCGGCCCGACGGGCCATCGCAATTTCTTCCCTTGTGCCGGAATTCTGGCTCCGTCTGGGCGTTGCGCAGGATCTGCAGGACCGTTGGAGCGATGCCGGGGCCTCCTTCAACGAAGCGCTGCGGCTCGCACCGAACAATGCGACCGGCTGGTTTTACCAAGCCTATCACTTTTCCCTGCGTCAAAACTTCCACAAACTTGCGGAGTCCGCTGTTGCAACCTGCTTGCGGCTTGACCCCTCGCGCCGGGATGCGGAAGCTCTGCGGCAACGTCTTGCGGCCAGCCTGTGAATGACCCAACGTCGCTTAAATTCATGAACACCAAGGCGCTTCTTTGGGCTGTTTTGTTTGGTTTCGTTTTCATGCTGTCCGGTGCCGAGGCGCTTGCGGCCCAGGATCCGGGCAAGATCATCGCCCGCGGTGTGAAGGGCAAAGTCACCGCCCGCGAGAAGGCCGCGGATGCCTCCGTGAATCCCGTGACTGTCGTCAAGGATATGGAGATTCGCCAGGGCATGATCGTCACGACCGAGCAGAATTCCAGCGTGGTGCTGATTTTCGGGAACGGCGCCGTCGTGAATCTCGGCACCGACTCCGTCCTCGAAATTGATGCCTTCACAATGGAGCCGAGCGCGGCCCCGCTCAACCCGGACACGATTGTGGATGAGCCCACGGTCTCGAAGACCAAGATCAATCTCACCAAGGGTGAACTGGTCGGCAAGGTCGCCAAGCTGAACAAGGCCGGGGGTTCGGAGTTCACCGTGCAGACGCCGGTCGGTGCCGCCGGCATCCGCGGCACCACCTTCCGCATTGTCTATCGTCCCAATGGCACCGGGCAGGCCTTCTTCTCGCTCACGACCGTCGAGGGTAATGTCGAGGTCACGCTCGCCTCCGGGGTGGCCCCGGTCGTGGGGGTCGGCGCCAATCAGGAGGTCGTCCTCGCGAGTGTGACTGTCAACGTCGACAACGTCACGGGTGCGGTGACGATCGTGCTGCCCGCCGGTACCAGCACCGCGGTGCAGCAGGCCACGGCAGCCGCCACGCAAATTGTGCTGGTGGCCGTGCAGAGCATTGTCGAGGCCACC
>CAIYFD010000188.1 GCA_903925425.1 uncultured Opitutia bacterium
CCGGGGCGCAGACATCCCCGAGGTGCCAGATCTCGTCGGCACCACTCAGGCGCTCCGGCAGCGGAGGGGGATATCTGTCGTGCGTGTCGGCAAGGACGGCAATCCGCATGGGGTCGCGGACACAGGCAGATTGGCGCACCTGAGTCGAGGGCAAGTGCGCCGCGCCCCGCCGTGCGGAAGTGGCGCCTCCGGTCGAAACAGCCTTGAGCTCCGGAGGGGTTGCCATTTCCGTGCGCCGCCGCTGACACTCACCCCCACCCCATGATTTTCGTCTTTCTTGTCCTTATCTTGGCGGGCGCCGTCTTCTTTGCGTTTCGCAACGGGTGAGGATTCCGATCCCCGGCAGTTTTACCGGACAGCGCGGCGCATCCGGAGAACACCCGGAATCGAACCTCCCCTTCCTCGACAGCCTCCGGTGCCAACCGGTTCAGTGGTCTGGGTTCGAATCAGTGAAGTCCGTTAAATCCGTGGTCAAAACCTTCCCGCGAACACCCCAAGGCTGCCCTTGACACCCCCCGGGGCGCCAAGGCATTCAGTGTCCTCTTAATCGCCTAACAGCCATGCAACCCACATTCCGTCCGCACCGCAAGAAGCGCGCCCGCAAGATCGGTTATCGCGCCCGTATGGCCACCCGAGGCGGCCGCAAGGTCATCCGCGCCCGTCGCCTCAAGGGCCGCAAGCGCCTGACCGTCGTCTGAGCGACGCCCCCCTCCGGGTCCGGCCCCATGCGTTTCCGCCGGGAACAGCACCTGCGCCGGCAGGGTGATTTCAAGGCCGTACGCGAACAGGGCCGCCGCATCGACTGCGGCGCCTATACCATCTGGTACCGCGTGCGGGACACCGTGGCTCCGGCTCCCGCCGAAGGCGCGGCCGCCAAGCCCGCCCTTTTTGCCCCGCCGCCGCCGAACCTCGTTCGGGTCGGTTTTGTCGCGTCCATCGCGGCGGTCGGTCCCGCCGTCCAGCGCAACCGAGCCCGGCGGCGCCTCCGCGCCATCGTCCGGGAACACCAGCTGCTCATCCCGCCCGGCACCGACCTCCTCGTCGTCGCGCGCCAGGCCGTCAACCGCTGGGAAAACCGCGAGCTGACCGAGAAATTCATCGGGGCTTGTCGCAAGCTCCCGCCCGCCAAGGGTGCCTGATTTGGATCCCAGCTGTTTCAACCGCGAAAACACGCACATGGACGCCCATTCCGATAACCATCCAGTCACCCGGCGTTGGAATGACCGTCCGGGTTTTCCCGGGGAATTGTCTCCCGTCTTCTCCGGATTGAGTTCTCATTCGCGTCCGCTCGCGTCCATTCGCGTTTAAAAATCATGCCTTCGACCGAGATCTCCGCCCCCACCCCCGCCGGCCTGCCGGCCCGGGCGCTGCTGGGCGCGATCCGTCTCTACCAGGGCACGCTCTCGCCCGTGCTGCCGGCGCTGTTCGGCCCCACCTGCGGCTGCCGTTTTGCCCCGACCTGCTCGCACTACGCGGCCGACGCCGTCTCCCAGCATGGCGCGCTCCGCGGCGCCTGGCTCGCGCTGCGGCGGCTCGCCAAGTGCAACCCGCTCCACCCAGGCGGGCTGGATCCGGTGCCGGAATTTGCCGCCGCGCACCCCGCCGCCAACCGCCCTCTTCCCCGCTGCCACCGTGCGGCCGCCTGAATTCCTCCGCCTGAACCCTTTCTCGAATGGATAAAAAAAACCTGACTATTGGCGTGCTGCTGCTCGCTGCCGCCTTCGGCGTCTTTTTCTTCGGGCCCAAGGCCCCGCAGACGCAGTCCACCCCCGCCCTGACCCCGGCCACAGGTGCCGCCGCTCCCGGCGTACCCAAGCCTTCCGTGATTCTCTCCGGTACCCCGGTGACGCCTGCCCTCTCGGCCACGGCCACCAACGACGCCGGCGCCGACGACGTGGTACTCGAGAACAGCTTCGTCCGGGTTCGCTTCACCGCCAATGGCGGCGCCGTCCGCGATGTCTCCTTCGTCGCCCGCGAGTCGGGCCGGATCAAGTACTCGGCCGTCGACCAGGCCGACCAGCCTTACGTCTTCAACGAGCTCCACCTTGACCCGATGCTCGCGATGACCGGCTACCCGGGCCTCGACCGCAGCACCCGCTACACGCTCGTCTCCTCCACCAAGACCCAGGTCGTCTACCGCGCCGTGCTCAACGGCCGCCTCGAGGTCACCCGCACCTACTCGCTCTCCCCTAATTCCGGCGCGAGCACCGATCCCTACATCGTCCAACACGTCACGAGCTTCCGCAATCTCACCGGCGAGACCGTCACGCTGCCCAAAATCGAGATGTCCCTCGGCACCGCCGCCCCGGTAAACGCCGTCGACACCGGCCAGCTCCTCACGACCGGCTACTTCGACGGCAAGGATGCCACCTTCACCCCCCGGTTGAACCTGCAGGCCAGCGGCGGCCTCCTCGGCTTCGGCGCCCACGACGCGCGGCCCACGATTGAGGTCAAGGGGAACGTCACCTGGGGCGTCGTCAGCAACCAGTTCTTCGTCAGCCTCCTCACGCCGGTCGAGCCCGCCGCGGGCATCACCACCCGGCGCGTGAAGCTTTTCGCCGATCAGCCCGACAGCGTCCCCAACGCCTACGGCATCAGCGCCGCCGCCCAGTTCGACGTGAAGCCGCTCGCCCCCAATGGCGCGGCCCAACTCACCTCGGACCTCTACGTCGGCCCGAAGGAGTACAGCCGCATCTCCAACGTCGAGGTCTTCAAGCAGGACCAGGACAAGGTCATGCAGTACAGCCGGTTTTTCATCTTCCGCTGGGCCAGCCAGCTCCTCACGACCATGATGTCGTGGTACCACTCGATCCTCCCCGAGGCGACCTGGGCCTGGGGCTTCGCGATCATCCTGACCACCCTCACGCTCAAGCTGGTCTTCCTCTGGCCGACCTTCGCCGCCGCGCGCTCGATGAAGCGCATGCAGAAGATCCAGCCGCAGATGACCGTGCTCCGCGAGAAGTACAAAGACAACCCCCGCAAGATGCAGGAGGGGATGATGGCGCTCTACAAGGAGCACAAGGTGAACCCGCTCGGCGGCTGCATCCCGATGCTGCTCCCGCTGCCGTTCTTCATGGGCTTCTTCTCCATGCTGCAGAGCACCTCCGAGCTCCGCTTCGCCCCATTCCTCTGGGCGCACGATCTCTCGGCGGTCGACACCGTCGCCCACCTCGGGGGCTTCTCGGTCAATATCCTCCCGATCCTCATGGGCGCCACCATGGTCTTCCAGATGCGCATGATGCCGACGCCGCCCACGGCCGACAACATGCAGGTGAAGATGATGAAGTTCATGCCGTATGTTTACATGATCTTCTGCTACAATCTCCCCAGCGCCCTTGCCCTCTACTCCACCGCCAACGGCCTGTTCACGATCGCCCAGCAGCTGGTCGTCAACCGGATGAGGGATGACGGCGACCCCGCCACCCATCCCCACCCCGTCGTCGGCGGCAAGCCGGTCAAGAACGTCACGCCGAAGAAGAAAGGTTAAAAATGAATGAGGCGCCGTACGGCGTCTCATCCGCAAGTGCATGAAGGTAGGGCGGCCTCGACGAGGCGACCGCGATCATTTTCGGGCGGTTCACACCGAGACACAGAGGGCACAGAGCCCAAGCTTTGGGTTCGGAATTTCGATCTCCCAACCCGACCATTCCGACCTCCGTGTCCTCGGTGTCTCTGAGTGCAAACGTCCGGAACCCGATTGCCGCCTGTCCGCTCCGCCCCATGACACACAAATCTGTGTTCGACCGCAGGGGGCTTTGTTTATCATCTGAATCCGCATGAGCGCCGATCCCTCCCCCGCCCCCACTGCCGCCCCCGCGGCGGGCGAGATCGGCTTGGTGGAGGCGCGCGATTTCCACTCCCGGCAGCCCTTCGCCTTCGAAAGCGGCCAGACGCTCCCCGGCTTCACGCTCCGCTACGAGACCTACGGCGAACTCAGCCCCACGCGCGACAACACGATCCTGATCTGCCATGCGCTGAGCGGCGACCACCACTGCGCCGGCCAGCACGCCGGCGACCGCAAGCCCGGCTGGTGGAACAACCTCATCGGTCCGGGCAAGGCGGTCGACACCCGCCGGTTCTTCGTCGTGTGCGCCAATGTCCTGGGCGGCTGCGTCGGCTCCACCGGGCCGTCGTCGGTCAACCCCGAGACCGGCCAACCGTACGGCGTGGCGTTCCCGTTCGTCACGATCCGCGACATGGTCCGCTCGCAAAAGCTCCTGCTTGATCACCTCGGCGTCGCCTCCCTCGCCGCCGCGATCGGCGGCTCGATGGGCGGGATGCAGGTGCTGCAATGGGGCATCGAGTACCCGCTCTTCACCAAGCGCATGCTCGCGATGGCCACGACGGCCCGCGAGAGCGCCCAGGCCATCGCCTTCAACGAGGTCGGCCGCCAGGCCATCATGCAGGACCCGGCCTGGAACCGCGGCGACTACCCGCGCGAGGGCGGTCCGCGCGTCGGCCTCGCCATCGCCCGCATGATGGCGCACATCACCTACCTCAGCGATGCGTCGATGGACCGGAAGTTCGGCCGCCGGAAGAAGGACACCGCCGACCGCACCGGCAACAGTTTCGACGTGCAGTTCGAGGTTGAGAGCTACCTGCGCCACCAGGGCCAGAGCTTCATCAACCGCTTCGACGCCAACTCGTACCTCTACATCACCCGCGCGCTCGACCAGTTCGACCTCGCCGCCGCCTACGGGTCGCTCGAGCAGGCGTTCGCCCCCGTGCTGGGCGAGACCCTCGTTCTCGGCTTCACCAGCGACTGGCTCTTCCCGCCCGAGCAGAACCGCGCCGTCGCCCTCGCGCTCCTGCGCGCCGGCAAGCGCGCCAGCTACGCCGAGCTCGACACCGACCTCGGCCACGACTCCTTCCTGCTCGAGTCGCCCGAGCTCTACGACCTCGTGCGCGGCTTCCTCGAGCGCAGCGAGAAGCGGGTGTCGGACTTCTCCATCTGACCATGAGCCAGCCCGCCGAAAAACGCACCGTCGACATGCGCACCATCGGTGCCTGGGTCGAGCCCGGCTCGCGCGTGCTCGACCTCGGCTGCGGCCGCGGCCAGCTGCTCGACTACCTGATCCAGACCAAGGAGGTCGTGGCGCTCGGCGTGGACTTCGATTTCGCCAAGGTATCCGAATGCGTCCGCCGCGGCGTCACCGCTTACCAGGGCGACCTGCTGGACTGCATGCGCGCGTTCCCCGACGGCCACTTCGACCGCGTGATCTGCTCCCGCACCCTGCAGGAACTGCAGGGTGATCCAGCGGCGGTCGTGAACGAAGCCCTGCGCGTCGGCAAATCCGTCACCGTCGGCTTCATCAACCACGCCTTCTGGAAGAACCGGATCGCGACCCTGCTCCACGGCCGCAAGGTGCGCAACGCCCTCGACCCGCGGGCCTGGCACGAGAGCCGCCCGAGCAATCCGCTCTCGGTCGCCGACTTCGAGGACTTCTGCGCGACCCAGGGCATCACCATCACTCGCCGCGCCCACCTGCTCGGCGACTGGCACTCCCCCTGTCCCTTCGTCCCCAACCTCCTCGCGGGTTACGCGCTGTACGACCTGAAACGGTAGGGCTGCCTCGACGAGGCGGCCGCTGCTTTCAACGGATTACGGGTAGGGCGGAGGCGGTGCCTCCGCCGGGTCGGGTTGATCGCGGTTGAGGCCCCGCCTCAACCCTACCTTTTCATCACCCCCGCCTGCTTGGTCAGCTGTTTTTCCAGGCTGCCGCAGACGAGTTCGCAGAGCGGCATCAGTGTCGGATCCGCGATGGCGTAAAAGACCTGCAGCCCTTCCTTCCGGCGCGAGAGCAGGTGTGCATGGGTCAGGGTCTGGAGGTGGCGGGAGATGTTCGCCTGGGTGCCGCGGGTGATCTCCACGAGGGCGTTCACGGGCTTTTCCCCGTCAAACAGGGCCTGAATCAGGCGCAGCCGCATCGGCTCGGCGAGAACGGCGAAGCGCCGCGCCACGAGTTCGAGGGCGCTGTCCGGAAGGGGGGCTTTCTTGGCCATGGAACCGAGGAAACAGGAGCTTGACATCAGATCAAGTATATGAGTATATGCTCATATAACAACCTAAAACCCGCATGAGAATCGAATCCTTCATCCGCGTCCTCGCCGGCACCATGGTCCTGCTCGGCTCCGCCCTCACCCACTTTGTCAGCCCTTGGTGGCTGCTTCTGCCGGTCTTCGCCGGCGCCAACCTCATCCAGTCCGCCTTCACCGGCTTCTGCCCGCCGAGCCTCGTGCTGCGTGCGCTCGGCTGGCTCGGCGACGACGGGATCATCCACTGGGGCGGCAAGCCGCGCGCCTGAGGCCCCCCCGCATGACCCTCCGCTCCGCCCTGCTGCTTTTGGCCATCGCCGGGCTCACCGCCTGCCGCAGGGACTCCGCGCGCCCCGCCGCCGCGGCCCCGCCCGCCGCGCCGGTGGCCGTCGCCCGGGTCGAATCGGTCCCCCTCGTCCGCCACCAACCCCTCGCCGGCACCGTCCGCCCCGCGGACCGCGCCACGCTTTCCGCCCGCGTCGCCGGCGCCGTGACCGGACCGGTTCCCGCGCTCGGTGCCGCAGTGAACTCCGGCGCGGTGCTCGTGACGCTCGGCGCCGACGAGGTCCGCGCCCGGCTCGCCCAGGCCCGGGCCGGCCTGGACCAGGTCGACCGCGAACTGGCCCGCGAACAATCCCTCCTCGAACGCGGCGCCACCACCGCGGAGAACGTACGCGTTTTGGAAGACCAGCGCCGCGCCGCCGCCGCCGCCGTCGCGGAGGCCGCGGCCCTGCAATCCTACACCAGCGTCACCGCTCCGTTCGCGGGCGTGGTCACCCGGCGCCATGTCGAGACCGGCGACTTCGCCGCCGCCGGCGCCCCGCTGCTCGATCTCGAGGGCACCACCCGCCTGCGCGTGGAAGTGGACGTCCCGGAGTCGCTCGCCACCCCCATGACCGGCACGGACCTGACCGTCGAGGCCGGTGGCACCACGCTCGCCGGCCGCCTGGCCGAGATCTCTCCCGCCGCGGATCCCGCGACGCGGACCCGCCTGGCCAAGATCGATCTCCCCGCTGCCGCCGCTGCACGCTCCGGCCAGTTTGTCCGCGTGCTTTGGCCCGCCGGCACTGTGACCGCGCTGCTCGTACCCGCCAACGCCCTGACCCGCTTCGGCCAGATGGAGCAGGTCTTTGTGGTCGGCGCAGCCAACCGCGCCGAGCTGCGCCTGGTCCGCACCGGCGGACGCGAGGGCGGACGCCTTGTCATCCTCGCCGGACTTGAGGCCGGGGAAACCGTCGTGCTCGATCCGGCCCCGGCGCTCCGCGAGGGCCAGGCGCTGGAGGTCCGCCGGTGAGTTCCGCCGGCCCAGCCCAGGCGGGTATCACCGGGCGCATCGCCGCGATCTTCGCCAGCTCTAAGCTGACGCCCATCGCGATCGCGCTCTCGATCGCGTTGGGGCTTTTCGCCGTCCTGCTCCTGCCCCGCGAGGAGGAGCCGCAGATCAAGGTACCCATGGTCGATGTCTTCGTGCCGATGCCGGGCGCCGGCCCGCAGGAAGTGGAAAACCGCGTCACCCGGCCCATGGAGAAACTGCTCTGGGAG
>CAIYFD010000189.1 GCA_903925425.1 uncultured Opitutia bacterium
ACCTACATGGTCGAGGGCGGCAGCTCGGACGACTTCAACCGCATCAAGGTGCTGTTCTACACCGACCGGCCCGCTTTTGATGCGCTGCTCGAAAAACTCACCACCGCGCTGGTCGTCTACTTCCAGATGCAGATCCGCGCCGGCGCCGATGCGATCCAGATCTTCGACTCGTGGGGCGGCATCATCGCGGGCGCCGACTACGAGGCCGCCTCCCTGAAGTGGATCCGTCGGATCATCGCCGCCCTGCCGAAGGATTTCCCGGTGATTCTTTACGCCAAGGGCACCGCCCCGCATGTGACCGACCAGGCGTTCAGCGGCGCGCGCGTGCTGAGCGTCGACTGGACAAGCGACCTCTCGATCGTCCGCCGCACCCTGCCGGCCAACGTCGCCGTGCAGGGCAACCTCGATCCCGTGCTCCTCAACACCACTCCGGAGATCGTGCGACGCGAGTCCGGGCGCCTGCTCGAATCGATGCGCGGCTCGGCCGGACACATCTTCAACCTCGGCCACGGGATCATGCCGTCCGCGAAGATCGAGTGCGTGCAGGCTCTGGTCGACACCGTCACGAACTGGCGCTGAGCAGGCATGAACTCCTCCCGGACGATCGCGGTGCTCGGTGGCGGCATCACCGGTCTCGCCGCCGCCCACCGCCTGCGCACGCTCGGGCACGACATCGTGCTGTTCGAGTCGTCGAATCGGGTCGGCGGCGCCATCCGCACCGAGCTCACCGATGGCTGGCTGATCGAGGCCGGACCGAATTCGTTCCAGCCCTCGCAGGCCGAGGTCACCGAGCTGATCACCGAGCTGGGTCTGGATGCCGAGGTGGTCGCGGCGTCGCCCGGAGCGAAAAACCGTTTCCTGGTCCGCGGCGGCCACGTGATCGCGGCCCCGCTTTCACCTCCGGGCCTCATCGGCTCGAAGCTTTTTTCCCTCGGGGCCAAGCTGCGCGTGATGGGAGAGATCTTCGCCAAACCCAAACAGCGTTCGGCGGAGGTCAGCGTGGCCGAGTTCGTGCGCGAGCATTTCGGATCCGAGCTGCTCGACTACGCCGTGCAGCCCCTGATCGGCGGAATCTACGCGGGCGATCCCGCGCAGCTCTCGACGCAATTTGCCTTCCCCACGCTCTGGGAGATCGAGCGGAAGCACGGCTCCATCATCCGCGGGCAGATCGCCGCGGCCAAGGCGCGCCGGAAGGAAGGCCGCAAGTCGGCACCGTTGATTTCGTTCCGCCGCGGCCTGCAGACGCTGACCGAGGCACTGGCCGCCCGCCAGCCGGCGGGCGCCATCCGGCTGGGCGCCGCCGTGAGCTCGATCACACCCCAGGGCACCCGATGGAATGTCGGTTGGACCGAGAACGGCACGCCGCACAACCAGACCTTCGACGCGGTGGTTTCCGCGCTGCCCGCCGCCGGGATCGCGCAGCTCCGGATCGCGGGCGGCGAGCCGCTGGCGGGGCTGGGCGCGGTGCTCCACCCGCCGGTGACCTCGCTTTTCCTCGGGTATCTCCGGGCGCAGGTGCGGCACGCGCTCGACGGTTTCGGCGTGCTCGTCCCCACTGTGGAAAAACGCGCGATGCTGGGCGTGCTGTTCTCCTCGACGCTCTTTCCCGGCCGGGCACCCGATGGCCACGTGGCGCTGACCGTGATG
>CAIYFD010000190.1 GCA_903925425.1 uncultured Opitutia bacterium
CGCTCCAGATCCTGTCCCTCAAAGACACCGTCAACAAATTTCCCTCGGAGCTTTCCGGCGGCATGAAAAAACGCGTCGCCATCGCCCGTGGCCTCGTGATGGAGCCGCAGCTCATGCTCTACGACGAGCCCACCAGCGAGCTCGACCCGGTGATGGGCGCCACGATCTGCGAGATCATCGCCACCCTCAAGGACCAGTACCACGTCACCAGCATCGTCGTCTCCCACGACCGCGACCTCGCGCTCGGCATCGCCGACCGCGTCGGCATCCTCATGGGCGGCGAACTCGTCCACCTCGGCCCGGCCGCCGAGCTGCGCGCACCGCAGGACCCGCGCATCGCCGATTTCCTGAATCCCAAGATCGATCTGCAGAACCCCCGTTTCAAGAAACTGGAAGCCTGAGTGATCCCGCCCCATTCTAACCGGAGAACGTCACCATGAACAACGCACAGCAAACGGCCCGCGTCGGGCTTTTCTTCCTCCTCGGGCTCGCCCTGACCTGGGTAACCTTTGAGACCCTCCACGGCGGCAAGATTTTCAAGGACAACGGCTACACCATCACGGCCGGCTTCTCCGACCTGAAGGAACTCAAGGTCGGGGACGAGGTGCGCATGGCCGGCGTGAAGATCGGCTCCGTCGAGTCCACCAGCCTCACCGGCCGCCGCGCCGACGCCGTCCTGCGGATCGACACGGTGGGAACCGACAAGAAGATCGTGGAGATCCCGGATGACGCCACCGCCAGCATCGTCATGGCCGGTTTGATCGGCACCAATTACATCGGCATCGACCTCGGCTCGGTCGGCCGCCCGAAGCTCAAGCCCGGCGCGGAAATCCGCATCAAGGAGACACCCGACATCAACAGCATCATGTCCCAGCTCGGCAAACTCGGCGAAAAGCTCGACAGCGCCCTCGGTTCGATCAGCGACTCGCTGAAGGGCAAGGACGGCCAGCCCGGCCTGGTGCAGCGGCTCGACACCCTCGTGACCGACAACGGCGGCAAGTTCACCACCACGATGACCAACCTCCAGGACCTCACCACCAAGCTCAACAAGGGCGAGGGCACCCTCGGCAAACTCATCAACGACCCGAAGCTGCACGACGATCTCCTCGCCGCCGTCGGCGACATCAAGAGCTCCGCCAACGAGGCGAAACAGTTCATGAACGAAGCCCAGGCCGTGGTCGACCAGGTCAAGTCCGGCAAGGGCACGCTCGGCGCTCTGATCTACGACGACACCACCGGCAACGAGCTCAAGGCCGCCGCCCGCGACCTCCGCGAGATCTCCGACAAGATCAACAAGGGCGAAGGCACCCTCGGCAAACTCATCAACGACGACTCGATGTACAAGGACGCCCAGAGCGCGATCAAGAAGGCGGACCGCGCCCTCGACGGCCTCAACGACTCCGGTCCGATCAGCGCCGTCGGCACCGTGGCGGGGTCATTGTTCTAATGTGGAAAGCGGGAAAGCAGGGACGAGCCTCGAACATCTTCTGCGAGGCTCTGTTTAGTATTTTTTCCAGTGTCAGGCTCATCACCCCTGCCTGTTTCCAGCTTTCCACATCCCTCATTCCCCATCCGCCATCGCGGTACCCGCGAGAAAGCCGGTCGTCCACGCCGCTTGGAAGTTGAACCCCCCGGTCACGCCATCGACGTCGAGCACCTCGCCGGCGAAATGCAGGCCGGGACAGATCCGGCTCTCCATGGTCTTGAAGTCGACCTCGCTGAGCCGCACGCCGCCGCAGGTCACGAACTCCTCCTTGTTCATGCTCTTGCCCACGACACGGAACTCGGCGGCCGTCAGCTGGCCCACCAGCACTCCGAGCGCGTCGTTGGAAACACCCGTCCACACTGCAGTCGGACTGAGCTTCGCCGCCTCCAGTAATTTTTCCCAGAGGCGCGCCGGCAGGCCGATCGGGCACCAGGTGCCGAGCTGTTTCTTCGGATTCGAGATCCGCACCTTCCCCAGCTCCTTGAGCAGCGACTCGCGGGTGTAAGCCGGGGCGAAGTTCACCCCGAGCGTGAACTCGTAGTTCCGCGCCGCCAGTTCCCGCGCGCCCCACGCCGAGAGTTTCAGGATCGCCGGGCCGCTCATGCCCCAGTGCGTGATCAGCAGCGGGCCGGTCTCGCGCAGCTTCGTGCCGGGCACCGTCGTCACGACGTCGGTCACCGTAACCCCGGAGATCCCCACCACCCGCGCATCGTCGATGTGAAACGTGAACAAGGACGGCACCGGCGGCTCGATCGCGTGCCCGAGCGACTGCGCGATCGTCAGCCCCGCCGACCCGCGCCCACCACCCGTCGCGAGCAGCAGCCGGTCGCAGCCCAGCGTGCCGCCATCGGTCAGCGTCAGGGAAAAATACGGCGGCAGCGGATCGGAGCCGGGCCGCGGCGCCGGACGGGCCGTCACGGCGCGCACCCCGAGCACCGTCCGCACCTCCACGCCGGCATTCCTGGCCGCCCCGAGCAGACATTCCGCGATCGTGGCCGAGTCGTCCGTCACCGGAAACATCCGGCCGTCGCTCTCGGTTTTCAGCTCCACCCCGCGGGCCGCGAACCACTCCACGGTGTCGCGCGGCTGCCAGCGGTGAAACGCCCCGAGCAATTCCCGCCCGCCCCGCGGGTAACGTTTCACCAGCTCGCGCGGCTCGAAGCAGGCGTGGGTGACATTGCACCGCCCGCCGCCCGACACCCGCACCTTGGCCAGCGGGTTGGCCGTCGCCTCGAGCAGCGTGACCTTCGCCGTCGGGTCGGCTTCCGCGCAGGCGATCGCCGCGAAGAACCCCGCCGCTCCGCCACCCACGATCACAACCTGTCGCGCTGATGTCATGCGTCGGACGCTGCACGGATTGCCCGAATGTGGAACAAAGGAAATCCCGCCTTCCGCGCGCCGATCGGCGCCTCAGGAATTGCCGGATCGGCCCGATCGGGCCCTCCGCATTCAATTTATACCAAAACTCGACCGGATTGCCCTAGATCGCCAAGCAGCCATTCCGGTATGGTGATGCCATCAGCGTTCGTTTTTTCTAAATTTTCCGCGGGCAAGTCACCCTGCTGCCGACGGATCGAGTCCGTCCAGCTTCGGCTAACACCCCCCCCCGATTGGCGCGTGCCCTGACGCGCCGATTCATAACCTGTCAGGCGTCCGGTTACCCCTCCGGCGAATGACTCATGCGGCCGGCACTTTGATGTGCCGGCCGCCTTGTTGTTGGCTCCCGCCGCGGGGCGGGCTCCTTCTATTTCCGCAACCGCTGCCGGTAGGCGCGGGGCGTCTCCTTCATCATCCGCCGGAATTCCTTGGTGAAATGGCTCTGGTCGGAAAAGCCGTGCTCCTCCGCGATCATGGCCAGCGAATGCCCGGTGTGGACCAGGGCCTGGCAGCTCAGGCGCACCCGCAGTCCGCGGACATAGGTGTGGGGCGAGCAATGGTAGGTCGAGCGGAACTGACGCTGGAAATTGCCCAGCGACATGCCGCAGACCCGGGCCAGGACCGTGTTCTTGATCGATTCGTGAAAGTGTTTGTCGATGAAATCGATCGCGTCGGCCATGACGGGCCCCTCACCGGCCTTGCGGTCGGTCCGGGTGACCGGAATCGCCAGACCGGCGGTTCCCACCACGCGGCCGCGCCCGTCGAAGAGCGGCACCTTGGAGGTCGAGAACCACTGGCTGACATGATTGATCTCGAGGAGCTCGATCCGGCCGTGAATCGGATTCCCGGCTTGGACATAGAGGTCATCGTACCGGAACTGGTTGGCGCGGGCGGGCGCGTTGATATCCAGGTCCGTCCTGCCGAGCAAATCCGCGCGGCTGCGCAGGCCGCGGAGCAGGACGGCGGCCGTGTTCACCCAGCAGAATCTCCCCTTCAGGTCCTTGATCCAGAACATCGCGCCCTGCAGCTGATCCATGAGGCCGATGATGGGATCCATCCGGGCTCCGAGTTTCTTCAGGGCCCCGGCCAGGGAGGCTTCGTCCAGCGATCTGCGCGCGGCCATGGAATCGCCCGCTAACCCCTCGCCCCGGAAATGAGCGTCTCGCGCTTGAGCTCGCGGTTCATCAGCGCGGCCAGCGCGGCGGCGGGCTTTTTGCCGGCGAAGAGGATCGCGTTCACCTCGCCGAGGATCGGGGCGTCGATCTTCCGTTCCGCGCACAGGCCGGCGAAGGACTGCGCGGTGGCATGACCCTCGACCACCGTGCGGCGGTTCGCGATCAGCTCCGCCGCCGACTTGCCCTCACCCAGCAGCTGGCCGAACTCCCGGTTGCGGCTCCAGCCGCCGTGGCAGGTGGCAACGAGGTCACCGAATCCGCTCAGGCCGTAGAAAGTCTCCGGCCGCGCCCCGAGCGAGGCGCCGACCCGCACCATCTCGGCCAGCGCGCGTGTGAGCAACGCCGCCCGGGCATTGTCGCCGAGCTTCAGCCCGTCGCAGCAGCCGGCCGCGATCGCATAGATGTTCTTCAGGCACCCGCCATACTCGACGCCGATCAGGTCGTCGCTCGTGTAGAGGCGCAGCGTGGAGCCGCTCATCGCGGCTTGGGCGGACGCCACGACCGGCTCCAGCCGCGGCGTGGCCAGCACCATGGCGGCGGGGCAGCCCGCGCGCGACCTCACCCGCGTTGGTCGGGCCCGTGAGCGCGCCGGACAGCGAGCCGGTGAGAATCTCGGCGATGAGCTGCGAGGGCCGCAGGTGCGTGCCCAGCTCAAGTCCCTTCGCGAGGCTGAGCACCAGCGCGGGCGCCGGCCCGGTCCCCAACGCCGTCCGGATCTTCGTGCACGTTTCGCGCATCGCCTGGGACGGGCAGGCCAACAGAACCACGTCGGCGCCGGCCAGGCCCTCGCTCAGGTTGGAGGTGATGACCACGCCCGGCGGCAGGGTGACGCCGGGAAGATAATCGAGGTTCTCCCGGATCGCGTTCAGCGCGGCGGACTGCTCGGAGCGACGCGGGACGAGCACCACCGGGCGGCCCAGCCGCGCGAGGTGGATCGCAAAGGCAGTGCCCCACGCACCGGCTCCGACGACGCAGAAGTTCATCCCTCAGGGTGTTAGCCCACGAAACCCGCGAATGACACGAAAAAAGGAATCAAGCCGGGCCAGGCCACACCCGCAGGAATGCCAGACGAGGCCCTCGCTTACCCGTAGATCCATTTCAGTCCGACGACCAGCCAGCCGCAAATGAGCAGGCCGCTGCTGAGCACAATCAAGCCGGGGACTCGTTTCGGCGTGAGTTCGAGCCACATCCAGAGCCCTCCCAACACCAGCACCACGAGACCGCCCGCCACCGCATCCATCGAAAGCGCCCAGATTGAGGTCAGCAGCCAGTCGCGGTCATTCCGCGAATCGCTCCGCCGGACCCCGGTAAACGTGTGCAGGAGCTGCATCGTGCCCGCGGCATTGTTGGCGGCGTTTTGCACCGCGACGCGGCCCTGCTTGAGGTCGACCTTGAGGTCGACGAGTGACGCCGGGGTGGTGACGCGGAAATCGAGGCGGGTGGGATCGGGCTGCGTGGCCACCCATTCGATTTCGCCGGCCAGACCCAGCTGGCGCATCACGTCCCGGGCTTGGTCGACCGGGCTCGCGCTTTCGGGAACCCGGATGGAGCGGTCCGTCGCGACGGCCCGGCGCTCCAATCGGAAGAATTCCCACGACGAATGGTTCAGGACCAGTCCGGTGAAGGCAAAGAGCCAGATGAAGAACAGGAAATACAGGCCCAGAAAATAATGCAGACGGCGATTCCACCTCGTGCACCAGCGGCTGAGGTCGGCGGAAGGTGCGCCGGCTGGAGTCAGGGACTCAGGTGACGAGGGCATACACGATTCCTCCCAACGAAAGGGCGCCCGCGGCCAGCATCGCCAGTCCCACCCGCCGCTCGGCGCGCAGGACCGACCAAAGTTACACCCCGCTAGAGGTCAGAAAGAGGATCAGATAAACGGTCGCATCCGCTAGGCCGCGCCAAACCTGCATGAAGAAAGAATTCCCGCGGATCGCGACCAAGTGGGGCCCGGGGAGCTTGTGCAGGTAGATGAGCGCGTCCGCCAACCCCGTGCTGCGTCGCGCGATCGTGGCGGCTTTGGTGTCGGTCTGGATATTCACCACGGTCTCGCTGCCCGGAACATTCACCGTGATCTCGATTCGGCGCCGCGCGGGGAACTGCCGGATATTCCAAATTTCCCCCGGGATCCCGATGCGGTTGAGCACGACCTGCGCAGCATCAACCTGCTCCCGGCCTTTCAACTGTTCGAAATCTGCCGGCAGCGTGAGATTGCTCTCGTTCCAGGAACGGGCGGGCGCAGATCCGCCCGGCACCCAGGAATGCACCAGGAACACGACGCTCACGGCGAAAACCAGAATGAAGGGGCTGACGAAGAGACCGGCGTAGAGATGCAGGTCGGCCACCAGCTGGCGGATCGATTTGCTCAAAGGGGTTTGGGCCCGGCCGGAAAGCGGGGAATCACTTCAGGAAGGCCGGAATCCGCTCGTTGCCGGTCATCTGCTCGAAGGTCTCGCGGGCGTTCACCAGGTCGAAGGCGGAGCCGTGCACCAGCACCTCGGCGGCCGCCGGGCGGGTGTTGTAGCGGCTGGCCATCGCGTAGCCGTAGGCCCCGGCGCTCATGAGCGCGAGGAATTCGCCCTCGCCGAGCTCCTGGATCTGGCGGTCCTTGGCAAAGCAGTCGCCGCTCTCGCAAATCGGCCCGACGATGTCGGCGACGAGCGCCCGGCGGGTGGTGTCGCGGTGCAGCGGCACGATCTCGTGGAAGCTCTCGTACATCGCCGGCCGGATGAGGTCGTTCATCGCGGCGTCGACCACGAGGAAGTTCTTCCCGGCGCCGCGCTTGAGGTGCTCGACGCGCGCCAGCAGCACGCCGGCGTTGCCGACCATGAAGCGGCCGTGCTCGAGCAGGATCTTGAGGCCGAGCGGCTGGAGCAGCGGAGTGAGCGCGGCGCCGTAGGTCTCGGGCGTGAGGGGCCGCTGGTCGGCCGGCTGGGCGTCCCACCAGGCCTGCTGGCCGCTGGCGAGGGCGTCCTTGTAGACGATGCCCATGCCGCCGCCGATGGAGAAGTACTTGATGCCGTACTTGGCCTTCAGCTCGGCGACAAAGGGCGCGATCTTGCGGACGGCCTCGACGAAGGGCGCAACGGAGGTGAGCTGGGAGCCGATGTGCATCTGCACGCCCTTGAGCTCGAGGTGCGGGTAGCGCGCCGCCGCCTCGTAGGCCGCCGCCGCCGCCGCGAGCGGGATGCCGAACTTGTTGTCGCTCTTGCCCGTGGTGATCTTGGCGTGGGTGTGGGCGTCGACGTCGGGGTTGACCCGGATGGCGATCGGGGCCTTCAGGCCCAGGCGGCCGGCCACATGGCTGATGCGCTTGAGCTCGGGCTCACTCTCGACGTGGAAGGCGAAAACCCCGTTCTCCAAGGCCAGGGCGATCTCGGCCTCGGACTTGCCCACGCCGGCGAAGACGCTCGTCTTCACGTCGGCGCCGGCCGCGATCACGCGCCGGATTTCGCCGCCGCTGACGAGATCGAAGCCCGCCCCAAGGTTCGCGAAGTGCCGGAGCACCGCGAGGTTGGAGTTGGCCTTCATCGCGTAGCAGATCTGGAGGTCGAGGCCCGACAGGCCCTTCTTCAGGCGGGAATAGTTGTCGGCCATCGTGGCCGCGCTGTACACGTAGGTGGGTGTGCCGTGGAGCTGGGCAATGGCCGTCAGATCGACGGATTCACAGTGGAGATTTGGGCCGACGAAGTGGAAGTGGTGCATAACTCGGAGATGGAAGATGGGGGATCGAAGCTCGAAGCTCGAAGCTGGGAGCTCGAAGCTGGGAGCTGGGAGATCGCAGATGGGGTCGGACTCCGCCGGCGATGGGAAAAAGGCGTGAAACGCGGAAAACTGCGGGTTTCGCCTTGAAAAAACCAACCCAAAATCTCGTGTTTGTGGCGTGTTGCGCGCCTTGA
>CAIYFD010000191.1 GCA_903925425.1 uncultured Opitutia bacterium
ATGGTCGGCCCGTGGCAGGTGCCCGTCGCCGATTGCGCCGTCACAGCCGCCACCTTCGACGTCTACACCGGCGAGGCCATGGCCATGGGCGAGCGCACCCCGGTCGCCGTCAACAACGCCGCCGCGTCGGCCCGCCTCGCCGTCGGCGAGGCCCTCACCAACCTCGCCGCCGCGCAGATCGGCGAGCTCGGCAAGGTCAACCTCTCCGCCAACTGGATGGCCGCTCCGGCGGTCCCCGGCGACGCCGCCGATCTCTACGCCGCCGTGCAGGCCGTGGGCATGGACCTCTGCCCCGCCCTCGGGATCACCATTCCCGTCGGCAAGGACTCGATGAGCATGAGCACGGTGTGGCAGGAAAAAGGCCCGGACGGCGACCGCCAGAAGCGCGTCACCTCCCCGACCTCCCTCATCGTCTCCGCCTTCGCCTCGGTCGCCGACATCCGCCTGACGCTCACCCCGCAGCTCAAGCAGGAGGAGGACACCGTCCTTCTCCTCATCGATCTCGGCCGCGGTAAAAACCGCCTCGGCGGCTCGATCCTCGCGCAGGTGGTTTCCCAGACCGGCACGGACGCGCCCGACGTGGACGACCCCGGCGACCTCAAGGCCTTCTGGAACGCGATCCAGCAGCTCGGCCGCGAGCGCAAGCTTCTCGCCTACCACGACCGCTCCGACGGCGGCCTGCTCGCCACCGCGGTGGAAATGGCATTCGCCGGCCACACCGGGATCGACCTCTCTCTCCCCGCGGGGCCGCGCCAAGGTTCCGTGCCGGCCGTTTTTGCGCAGCTCTTCAACGAGGAACTCGGCGCCATCATCCAGATCCGCGAGAACGACCTCGACGACGTCTCCGCCATTCTGCGCAAGCACGGCTTCAAGGCCTGCACCACGCGCATCGGTACGCTCAATCGCGACCACCGCGTCCGCGTCCGCCACGGCGGCCAGGTCCTGCTCGATGAGGACCTCTTCGCCCTCCGTGGCATCTGGTCGGATGTCACCCGCCGCATCGCCGCGATGCGCGACAATCCCGCCGGCGCAGAGCAGGAACACGCGCTGCGGATCGACCGGACGAATCCGGGGATCACCCCGAAGATCACCTTCCCGATGGCATCGGACCGATCGGTCGGATCCGACCGATCCGTCGGATTCCGGCCCGCGATCGCCATTCTCCGCGAACAAGGCGTGAACGGCGAAGTCGAGATGGCCGCGGCCTTCGACCGCGCCGGCTTCAAGGCCGTGGATGTCCACATGACGGACATCCTCAGTGGCCGCGTCTCGCTCAAGGATTTCCGGGGCCTCGCGGCCTGCGGTGGCTTCAGTTACGGTGACGTCCTCGGCGCCGGCGAGGGCTGGGCCAAGAGCATCCTCTTCAACGCCAAGGCGCGGGCCGAGTTCGCTGCGTTCTTCGCGCGCGAGGACACCTTTGCCCTCGGTGTGTGCAACGGCTGCCAGATGATGAGCAACCTTCACAGCATCATCCCCGGCTCCGACCACTGGCCGCGTTTCGTGCAGAACCAATCCGAGCGCTACGAAGGCCGGTTTGTTTCCGTGCAGATCGAAAAGAGCCCGAGCGTGCTCTTCGCCGGCATGGAAGGCTCGGTCATCCCGATCGCCGTCGCGCACGGCGAGGGCTTCACCGAGTTCAAGGACGCCGCTGCTGCCCAAGCCTGCAGTGCTTCCGGCCTCGTGGCCGCGCGCTTTGTCGACAACCAGCACCGTCCCACGGAGCACTACCCGCTGAACCCGAACGGCTCGCCCTTCGGCATCACCGCGCTCACCACCACCACGGGCCGGGTCACGATCATGATGCCCCACCCCGAGCGCGTCTTCCGCAGCGCCTGCATGAGCTGGTCGCCCGCCGATTGGGGCGAGGACTCACCTTGGATGAAGCTCTTCCGGAATGCGCGGGCTTGGGTCGGCGGGGCCTGACGGCCCCGGTTATTGGTTATCGGTTATTGGGCAGATCACCTGAAAACTAATAGCGAATAACCGATAACCCCATGTTCCTTCTCCGCCTCGCCGTCCTCCTCCTCGGCATCGCGCTCGCCCCGGGGTTTCTTCGCGCCGCGGACGCCGAGAACATCCGCTATCTCTTCCTCGTGCGGCACGGCGACTACGATTCCAGCGACCTCAGCAATCCCGTGGCCGGGCCCGGACTCAATGCCCTTGGCAAGGAACAGGCCGCCTTCGTGGCCAGCCGGCTCGCCGCCCTGCCCATCACGTTCGACACCGTCGTCACCAGCCAGCTCGCCCGCGCCCGTGAGACCGGCGACATCATCGCGGCCAAGCTCGGCCACACCGTCCAGCGCGACGCCAACCTCAGCGAGACCCGTCCTCCCGGCGACGGCGTCCCCCCGTTCGCGGTGGTCGCCAGCGCCGAGGCTCAACTGCAACGCGCCTGGAACCGTTACGTCGTCCCGGCTCCTCCCGGCGCAGTCACGCACGACCTGCTCATCTGCCACGGCAACGTCATCCGCTGGTTCGTCGTCCGGGCCCTCGGGGCCGACCCCCGCCAATGGAGCCGCATGGAAATCGGCAATGCCTCGATCACGGTCATCGAGGTCCTGCCCAACGGCAGCACGAACCTCCTCCTCTACAACGACACCTCGCACATCCCCGTCGGCAAACAATCCTGGGGCGACCGCCTGCCCGACTGGGCAGCGCCGCCCGCGGCGGCGCCGGCTCGTTAATCGAGCTGAAGTCGGATGGAAGAGGGCGGATGACAGCCCATGATCGCTTATCTGAATCTGCCGTTCATCCTCTGCCTTCTGCCCTCAGTCTTCTGACCTCTGCCCTCCGCATGAACCACCCCACCATCCTCGTCGTCGACGACAACAAGGCCGTCCGCACCCTCGCCCGCCAGGTGCTCGCGCCGTTTGCCTGCGCCGTCACCGAGGCCCCCAACGGCCTGGAGGCCCTCTTCGTGATGGATCCGGATCTGCCCGACCTGATCGTGCTCGATATCAACATGCCCCGCATGGGCGGCGTGCAGATGCTGACCATGCTCAAGTCCAAGCCCCAGCTCGCCGTGATTCCCGTGATCATGCTCGCCTCGCCCACCGACCACGCGGTCGCCGGCAAGATCGCCGCCCTCGGGGTGCAGGGCACGCTGCTCAAACCATTCGCCCCGGCCGACCTGCTCGAGAAGATCCTTGCGGTACTGAACCTCAAGCCGCGGTCCGCCGCGGTCTGATTGGTTATTCGGTGTTGGTCGCCAGTTATTGGGGTGCCGGAGTTGAGATGCGCGACGGCGCGGCAGGGTTGAGGCGGTGCCTCAGCCCTACCTCAAAAGCAAATAGCCGACAACCAAGCCTCCCGCCAAATGGCCGTTGTCATGTCGCCCGCGATCCCTCTCATGCCGCAATGTCACTGAGTGTTGTCGGACAAAGATGCCTGAGCGAACGTGAGCCTGAGCTGGGTTTGGGCCTCGTCGCGGAGCTCGAGCACGGACGCATCACCGTCGAGTTCCCCGCCACCCGGGAGCGCCGGATCTACGCCCGCGGTACCGCGGTGCTGAAGCGCGTCGCGTTCAACCCCGGTGACAGCATCACCACCCGCGACGGCACCACTTTCATCATCGAGACCGTCACCGACGAAAACGGCCTCCACGTTTACGCCGGCGGCGGCAAGCACGCCCGCGAGGACGTGGTCTCCGACATCACCAGCGTCAGTTCCCCCGCCGAGCGTCTCCTCACCGGCCAGGCGGATCCGTCCGAGGTCTTCGACCTGCGCCTCCGCACCCTGCGCGCCCGGAACCGCTTCCGGCAGTCCGACGTCCGCGGATTTCTCGGCGGCCGCATCGACCTCATCCCGCACCAGTTCTACATCCTGCAGGAGGTCGCCCGGCGCCAGATCCCGCGCGTGCTCCTCGCCGACGAGGTCGGCCTCGGCAAGACCATCGAGGCCTGCCTCATCCTCCAGCGCCTCCTTGCGACCGGACGCGCCTCGCGCGCCCTGATCCTCGTACCCGAGTCGCTCACCCACCAGTGGTTCGTCGAGCTCCTCCGCCGCTTCAACCTCTGGTTCACCATCTTCGACGAGCCGCGCTGCATCGCGGTCGAAGAAAGCGACCCGGGCAAGAACCCCTTCCTTTCCAGCCAACTCGCCCTCGCCAGTGTGACGTGGCTCGCCGGCAGCCCGACTGAGGACAGTCCGGCAAATGCATCTCAAATCTCAAATTTGAAATCTGAGATTAGCCCGGGCGCCACCCGCCGCGCCCAAGCGGTCGAGGCCGGCTGGGACATGGTCATTGTCGACGAAGCCCACCACCTCGGCTGGACCCCGACCGCCGTCAGCCCCGAGTACGCCCTGGTGGAGCAACTTGCCGAGCGCTCCGCCGGGCTGTTGCTGCTCACCGCCACGCCCACGCAGCTAGGACTCACCGGCCATTTCGCCCGCCTGCGGCTCCTTGATCCGAATCGTTACGCCGATCTCGACAGTTTCGTCGCCGAGCAGGAACGCTTTGGCGCCGTCGCCGGCGTGGCCGAGAAGATCGTCGAGAAGAAGGCCCTCACCGCGAAGGACCACGCCACCCTGAAGGAAATCTTCGACCGCGATCCCGCCGGGCTCGAGGCGCTTCTCGGAGCCCTCGCCGCCGGCAAGCCCGACGCGCGCGAGAAACTCCTGCGCACGCTCCTCGACCAGCATGGCACCGGCCGCGTCGTTTTCCGCAACACCCGCGCCGCGATGTCGGGTTTCCCGCCGCGCCGCTATTGCCCGGTGCCGCTCGAAGGCGCCACCCTCGCCCTGCAGGCGCGCATCGCGCGCGAGCTGCAAGCCGAGGAGTCCGGCGAGGCCGAGGGCATCCGCTACTCGTTCCGCGAGGATCCGCGCCTCGACTGGCTCGTGACCTTCCTGCAGGAAAACGCCCCCGCCAAGGTCCTCCTCATCTGCCGGAGCGAACGCAAGATCCTCGCCCTCGAGACCGCGCTCAAGGAACGCACCAACCTCAAGGTCGGCCTCTTCCACGAGGGACTGCCTCTCGTCCAGCGCGATCGCCAGGCCGCGTGGTTCGCCGAGCCCGACGGCGCCCAGCTCCTGCTCTGCTCCGAGATCGGCAGCGAGGGCCGCAACTTCCAGTTCGCCCACCACCTGGTGCTCTTCGACCTCCCGCTCAACCCGGGTCTCGTCGAGCAGCGCATCGGCCGCCTCGACCGCATCGGCCAGACCGAGGTCATCCGCATCCATGTGCCC
>CAIYFD010000192.1 GCA_903925425.1 uncultured Opitutia bacterium
GACCTGCTGCAGATCGCCGAGATCAAGAGCGATCTCAACGTGTCGAAAACCCAGGACGCCCTGAACACGGCCACCGCCCAGGTGGAAACCCTCTCGGATACCAAGGGGCCCCGTCATCCCCGGATGATTGCCGCGGTCGACCAGCTGGATGCCGCCCAGAAAGCCTTCGACTTCGCCGTCACCCAGGCCGAGGCCGTGCTCCACTCCAGCCTTACCCAGGCCAAGGCCGCGCTGGAAGGCGCCATCGTCCGCCGCGATCAGGCCCAGAAGGAGGTGGCCAATCTCAACCCGCTGCAGATCGATTTCAGCAAGCTCCAGGCCGACCTGAACATCGCCAATTCGACCCGCGACGACCTCATGAGACGCCAGCGGGAAGTGAACGTCGTCCAGTCCACCGAGCAGATCCCGGTTCTGCCCCGGGACCGCGCCGTGCAGCCCCCGCGCCCCTACGCGCCCGACCTGAACCGGATCACCCGCACCTGCATCGGCATCGGCATCCTCGTTTTTGTCGGGGTCGCCATCGGCCTGAGCTTCATCGACGACCGGATCAAGAGCGCCTGGGACGTCGAGCACTACATCGGCGTCAACCTGCTCGGGATCATTCCCGACCTCTCCGCCCTCAAGGACGAGGAGAAGTACACCATGGTGCTCAACAACCGGCAGGTGCCGGGCTCGGAATCGTTTCTCAGCGTGTACAGCGCGGTCAAGATCCACTCCAAGCTCGATTTCCCCAAGTCGATCCTGATCACCAGCACCATCCCCGGTGAGGGGAAGACCCTGATCTCCTCCAATCTGGCCGGCAGCTTTGCGCGCCATGGCAAAAAGACCCTGCTGATCGACTGCGATCTGCGCCGGCCCATGATGCACCGGCATTTCAAGCAGCAGAACAACAGCGGGCTCATCACCTGGTTCGAGGCCGGCGCCAACCTCGAAGGCAACCTGCCCGAGGACCCGACCCTGGGCATCATCAAGGTCGGCGAGGGGCTTTTCCTCCTCTGCTCCGGCGGCCGCTCCAAGAGCCCGACCGAGATTCTCGAAAGCGAGGCCTTCGGCGGGCTGCTCACCCGCCTCAAGCGCTTCTACGATTTGGTGATCGTTGACTCGCCGCCGCTGGGCGCCGTGACCGACAGCCTGCTCATCGCCCAGCGCACGGACGAGGTCATCTATGTCTGTCGCTTCAACCGCGCCTACAAGAAACACATTCGCCTCTACGTGAAGGCACTCCGGAGCGGTCGCAACGAGGTGCTCGGCGTCGTGCTCAACGGCCTGACACCCCGGCGCATCGAATACTATTCGAACTACCGGTACTACCGGAGTTACAAGAAGTACTACGGCTCGCAGACGTAAGGCAGGGCGCCGACTCCGTCGGCGCCGCGTTTGGCCCTCCGCGACGGGTTAGGGATAACCCGCCCGGCCGCGGAGCCGGAGATTCTGCTTCAATCGGCCCGGGACCTCCCGCAACCTGCGTCCGTGGCGACCACGCTGTCCTCCTTTCTACCCGCCGGGTTCGACCCGAAGCGGCCGGTCGCGCTCATCGCCGGCCAAGGCATCTACCCGCAGCTCGTCGCCGCCGCAGTGCGCGAGGCGGGTCTGGAACTCCGGCTGATCGCCTTCGAGGAAGAGACCCCGCCCGAACTCGTCGCCTCCGTCCCCGAGGCCCACCGCGAGATGCTGAAAGTCGGCCAGATCGGCCACATGCTCAAGGCGCTGCATCGCTTCGATGCCGGTTATGCCCTGATGGCCGGCCAGATCTCGCCGCGCCGCCTGTTCCACGGGCTCCATCCCGATCTCAAGGCCACCCGGATGCTGCTCTCCCTCAAGCGGCGTAATGCCGAGACGATCTTCGGCGCCATCGCCTGCGAAATCGAGGCCATCGGCGTCGGCCTGCTCGATGCCCGCTGCTTCATCGACGCACACCTCGCGACCAGCGGCCCCCTCACCGCCGGCCGTTTCCCGATCGACGCCGAGCCTCTCGCCCACGGCATCCACATTGCCCGGGAATGCGCCCGGCTCGACATTGGCCAGGGCTGCGTGGTCCGCAAAGGCACCGTCCTCGCGGTCGAGGCCTACGAGGGCACCGACGCGATGCTGCAGCGGGCCGGGGAATTCAAGACCGACGCCGCCCTGTTCGTGAAGGCCGTGAAACCGGTGCAGGATTTCCGCTTCGATGTTCCCTGCTTCGGCACCCGCACCGTCGCCGCCATGCAGTCGGCCGGGATCCTGGCCGCGGCTCTCGAGGCCCAGCGCGTGATCATGCTCGACAAGCCCGCGGTCCTGCGGGAGGCCCAGAAGGCCGGCATCCACCTTTTCGGTTTTTCCTGAAGCTTCCCCCTCCCCCATGCATCCAGACGTCGTCATCATCACGGTCAAAGGGATCATGCCCACGGACGACCGTTGTGCCGTTTTTCTCGGCGACGAAGCCAAGATCTTCGTGATCATCGTCGATCCCTTCGTGGGCCGCGCCATCCAGATGACGCTCAAGGGCGAACGCCAGCCGCGTCCCCTGACCCATGACCTGATCGGCAGCATCCTCCTCGGCCTCGAGACGAAGCTGGAACGCGTGCTGATCAACGACGTGGACAAGGGCACCTTCTTCGCCCGCATCCTGCTCCGGATGGATAACGAACTCGGCCGCAAGATCATCGAGATCGATGCGCGCCCCAGCGACTCCATCGTGCTCGCCCTGCAGCAGAAGCGGCCGATCCTGGTCGCCCGGGCCGTGTACGACGCCGTGGAAGACATGACCGAGGAACTGCAGAAAATGCTGAAACAGCAGGCGGAGCAGGAAGACAACGAGGGCGGGAGCTCGTCGGCGTGACGTCGCCTGCGACCGCGTTGAAGACGTCGCTCCCCGCCGGACAACTCCCGGGGACACCCCTGACGGCGCTGGCGCCGATGCAGGACGTCACCGATCTTGCCTTCATGCGGGTGATCGCGGCCTACGGGGCGCCGGATTTCTTCTTCACCGAGTTCCTCCGGGTGCACGCCCAGTCGAAGCCGGAAAAGCACATCGTCCGGTCCATCGTGGAGAACGCCACCGGCCGGCCGGTTTTCGCCCAACTCATCGGCGAAGATCTCGGCCATCTCCAGCGCACGGTCGACGACCTGCTCAAACTGCCCGTGGCCGGCATCGACCTCAATCTCGGCTGCCCCGCCCCCAAGGTCTACAAGAAGAACGTCGGCGGCGGATTGCTGCGCGATCCCGAGCGCGTCGCCGCCATCCTCGCCACCCTGCGCGCCGCCGTGCCGGGCCTGTTCACGGTCAAGATGCGGATCGGTTTCGAGGACACCGCGAATTTCAACCGGCTGCTCGACCTGATCAACGAACACCGGGTGGACCTGCTCAGCGTGCACGGGCGCACCGTGAAGGAAATGTACCGCGGCGAGGTCCATTACGATTTCATCGCCCACGCCGTCACCCGCGTGCGCTGCCCGGTGCTGGCCAACGGCAACATCGTCTCCGCCGCCCGTGCCGCCAGCGTGCTGGGCACAACGGGCGCCGCCGGCGTCATGATCGGCCGCCACGCGATCCGCAATCCCTGGATCTTCCGCCAGTGCCGCGAGCAGTTCCAAGGCCTGCCCGTCACCAAGCTCACGCTCGGTGACGTGCGGGAATACGTGGCGCGCCTTTATCACGAGACCCGGGACGTCGATTTCCCCGAGAAGGCCCACGTGAACAAAATGAAGAAGTACTTGAACTTCGTCGGCCAAAGCGTGGACCCGCGCGGCGAGTTCCTGTACGCGATGCGCCGCACCACCACGGAAGCGGAACTCTTCGCCGTCTGCGACCGACACCTGCTCGACCGCGCCGGCGACGAATTTGTCCCCGAGCCCTACCCCGGCGTCGTCGCCCGTCCGAACTGCGAAGACACCCCCGGCCCCAACGGCTGCTCGCTCGAAACCATCACCGCCTGAACGGCCCTGTCGGTTCCAGATGACGGAGAGCAGATGACAGAGGGCGGTCCTAACCCAACCTTCGCGGCCTTGGCCTTGTCCCGCGCCTTGTCTCGGCGTAGCTCACAGAGCGAAGACGGATCCGCGGGACTCCTTCGCAAGAAGCCAATCCGGGGTCTTGGCCCCCAGATCGAAACCCTTGCGCCTTATGCGCCTTTTTGCGGCTAAACTGGTTTGGGTCGTGAAACCGTCCGCCATGAGGAACCGACGGGGCGCAGCTTTTGCCGATTCAGAAGGTTGCACGCAGAGTCCGCAGGGGCCGCAGAGATTCGAGCCTCGAATATTCTGATGGCGGAGGCCAGACGACAGAAGGCGGAGTTCTGAGTCAGTCCTCAGCCATCAGAATATTCCGGCTTTTGCGCTCCTTGCCTGCCTCGGCGAGGCTCGTAGAGCGAAGACGGGCGCCTTTTTGCGGCGCACAATTCCGAGGTCCAAACCTAATCCGGCTCTATCCGCTAAACCCGCGGTTCAATGGTATAGACAAAAAGCAGCCGGTGGATCCCCCGGCGGCTCGCTCCGAGCTCCCAGCTCCCAGCTTTATAAGCTTTAAGCTCGTCGCTCGCAGCTCCCAGCTCATAGCTCATACCTCGC
>CAIYFD010000193.1 GCA_903925425.1 uncultured Opitutia bacterium
ATTTCGAAAGCTTGGAGTCCGCGGTGCTGCCGCCGGGGCCGCTGCATCTGGCCGTCGGTATGTTCGATGGCGTGCATCTCGGGCACCGCACGGTGATTGAGGCTGCGGTACAGTCGGCACACCGGAGTGGCGGGGTCGCCGCCGTGCTGACCTTCTGGCCGCATCCCAGCGCGCTGTTTCGCCCGCAGCAACCGACGCGCCTGATCACGCCTACCTCGCAAAAGATTTCCCTGCTAGCCGGTCTGGGCGTCCAGGCCGTCATCACGCATCCTTTCACTGCGGCCTACGGCGCAATTGAGGCGACCGATTTTCTCCGGCATCTCCGGCAGAGGCTTCCGTCGCTCGCGGCCGTCTACGTCGGCGAAAACTGGCGGTTCGGCCGCGGCCGGCTCGGGGACATCGCGCTGCTCATCGCCGAGGGCAAGAAACTCGGGCTGCACGTTTTCAGCGCGCCGCGCGTCAATCTCGACGGCGAACCGATCAGCAGCACGCGGATCCGGACTTGGCTGGAGGAAGGAGCGCTCGCCGCGGCCAATGCGGCGCTGGGATATTCCTATTGCGCGGCTGGGGCCGTGATCCCGGGTAAAAAGTTGGGGCACAAGCTCGGCTTCCCGACGCTAAACCTCGCGTGGAGCCCCGAGCTGCGGCCGTGCCACGGGGTCTATGCCGTCCGTGTCAGCGGCGCCAAGTCCTCCTCGCCGCTTCCCGGCGTGGCCAACTACGGGGTGCGTCCCACGGTTGAGTCCACGTCGTCGCCGCTGCTCGAGGTGCATCTGCTGGCCGCCTGTCCGTTCACCACCGGCGACCAGATCTCGGTCGAGTGGCTGCGCTTTATCCGGCCGGAGATGAAGTTTTCCGGCATCGACGCCCTCCGGGAGCAGATCGTGAAGGACGTCGCGGCCGCGCGGGGCTAGATCGAATCGCATCGGTAGGGCGCTCACTCCGTGAGCGCCGGGCGGAACCAGCGGCTCATCCATGCCGAAGGCTGGCCCGGCGGGGACGGAGTCACCGCCTACCGGGATTCCGGAAACAAGGAACGTAACCCGGCTTCCGTAGCCGGGGCGATGCCTCGCTCGGTGATCAGGCCGGTGACGAGTCGCGCCGGCGTGACATCAAATGCGGGATTCGCCGCAGGACTGCCTGCCGGGGTGAGGGCGATTGTGGCCACGCGGCCGTCCTCGAGGCGGCCCGCAATATGGGTAAGTTCGCGGGGGGAGCGTTCCTCGATAGGGATTTCCTTCAACCCATCGCGGATCGTCCAGTCGATCGAGGAGGAGGGCACCGCGGCATAAAACGGCACGCCGTTGTCGCGCGCCGCGAGTGCCTTCAGGTAGGTGCCGATTTTATTGCAGACGTCGCCGGCCGCCGTGGTGCGGTCGGTCCCGACGAGCACGAGATCAACCTGGCCGTGCTGCATGAGATGTCCGCCCGCGTTGTCCGCGATCACGGTGTGAGGCACGCCCTGCTGGAGTAGTTCCCAGGCGGTGAGACTGGCGCCCTGGTTGCGCGGCCGGGTCTCGTCGACCCAGATATGCACCGGGATCCCGGCGTCGACCGCGGCATAGATCGGGGCGGTGGCGGTCCCGACATCGACGGTGGCCAGCCAGCCGGCATTGCAGTGCGTCAGGATGTTCACCGGGGTGCCGGGTGGCTTTTGGGCCGCGACCGCATGAATCAGGGTGAGACCGGCCTGGCCGAGCGCGCGATTAACCGCGACATCGTCGTCGCAGATCCGGGCGGCGAGGGTGCGCGCCGCGGCGGCCCGCTGCGGCGGATCCAAGGGAAATACCGCCGCCTGCACGGTCTCCAGTGCCCAGCGCAGGTTGACCGCGGTGGGACGCGTGTTGAGGAGCAGGGTGGTGGCGCTACGCAGTGCTTGGTCGGTGGCATCGCGCCGCAGTGCCAGCCACATGCCGTAAGCCGCCGTGGCCCCGATCAGGGGTGCACCCCGGACGAGCATGTCCTTGATCGCCCGGGCGGCGTCCTCGACGGTCGCCAGCCGGACGACTGCAAACTCATGGGGCAGCCTGGTCTGGTCGATGATCTCGACCGAGGCATGGTCCGCGCCGGGCCAGAGCGTGCGGTAGGGTTTCCCGTCGACCTTCATGAAGGGCGATCAAAAGCCGCCGCATTTCCCTGTTGGTCACATTGTCCAAACAGCTCGGCCGCCACGCCCCAGCGGAGATTGTACGCGGACTGGCGGAATTCACGATAGCCGCCGAGCTCCGCCAGCGCCAGGACCGTGACGAGCGCGAACGGAAAGATATCGGCCCGCCCGGCGGGCAGACCTACGATGGCGCGGCGCTCCGCGAGGGGGAGTTGGCCGACGAACTCCAATTCACGCAGTGCGGCGAGGTGCAGGATCGGATCGCTCTGCTCGAAGCCAACTCGGGTTCGGGCGGCGAGGATCGCCCGCGCCGTGGTGAATGTTCCCCCGGTGCCGATGGCCGAGCCGTCAGCCGGAAGGGCGAGCGGGAAGCCTGAGGCGACGAGTTGCTCCTTCACGTGGGAGGCCAGGGCGGCGGCGGCCACAGCCGGAAATGCTGCGGCCGGGTTGGACGAGAATTTTTCCATCATCCGCACGCAGCCAAGGGGCAGGCTGACCTCCTGATGTAATTTTCCGTTGCGGAAACTCAGGCATTCCAAGCTGCCGCCGCCGAGATCGAACACCGTGAAATTGCGCAGACCCGCGAGGGCCGGGTCGCAGGTCAGGCCGGCGCCGATCAGGTTGGCCTCCTCGTCGCCCGAAAGCAGGCGCACGCCGTGGCCGGTGACGGTGCGGAGGCGGGCGCGGAACTCGGGGCCGTTCTCCGCGTCGCGCACGGCGCTGGTGGCCACGATCGCGATGCGGGCCGGGGAAAATGGCGCCACGCTGTCCAGCAGGGTTTGCACCGCCAACAACCCGCGGGTCATTCCTTCCTCGCTGAGCCGGGGGACGGCGCCGCCGATGCCGGCGCTGATCCGGGCCTCGATCGTGTGCTGGTGCAGGGCGGTCAGGCGACCGTCCGCCCCGCGGGCGGCGACGAGCACCTTGATCGAGTTACTGCCGAGATCGATGACGGCGACCGATCCCGAAAAATTGTTGACCACGGATTTCACGGATTTGTGTTCAGCGACTCCAGGCATCGTTCTGCTTCTTATCCGTGAAATCCGTGGTCACTCCGACTCAGAGTTCGTAGCCTTCCGGAGCGATCAGTAGCACGAACTCACCCTTGAGGCTGGTCTTGGCCAGCCGGGCCTGCACATCGGCGCCGCGGCCGGTCAGGAAGGCCTCGTGGAGTTTGGTGACTTCCTTCGCGACGCAGATCACGCGGTCGGGGCCAAGGGTCGCGACGACCTCGTCGACCGCCTTGTCGATCCGGTGGCAGCTCTCATAGAGGGCGAGGGTGAACTCGCACTCGCGGTACTTTGTGAAGAACGTGATGCGGGCGGCGGACTTGGGCGGCAGGAAACCAGCGAAGAGAAAACCGTTGGTCGGCAGGCCGCTGGCGCAAAGCACGGTGGCGAGGGCGCTCGGGCCGGGAACGGGCACGACGGGCAGGCCGAGTCGGCGGCAGGCGCGGACGACCCGGAAGCCCGGATCGCTGAGGCCGGGCGTGCCGGCATCGCTCACGAGGGCGATGGATGTTCCCGCGGTCAGCAGGGCCGTGAGACGGTCGGCCGCCTCGCGCTCGTTGTGCTCGTGGTAGGGAAAGAATTCCTTGTGCAGGCCGAGGCGGTTCAGCAACAAGCCGGTGGTGCGGGTGTCCTCGCAGGCCACCAGGTCGGCGGAGCCGAGGATGGCGCGGGCGCGCTCGGTCAGGTCGGCCAGGTTGCCGATGGGGGTGGCGACAACGTAGAGGTGTCCGGGCAGGGCCTGCAGCGAGCCGTTTTCCATGGAAACAAAAAAGGGGTCACCCCTTTCTTTTTGCGGTCACTGCAAAAGGAAAGGCCGGACCCCTGGGTCCGCTCAGCGTCCGGGACTGGCGCCGCCCATGCCGGGCACCTGGTTTTCCCAAGAGGCGGGATTGCTCCACGGAATTGTGCTGCCGCCCGCGGGATGGGTGGACACGCAGCCCGTGAACAAGGCCCCAAGGACCAGGACGAGGACGATCGACACAGAGGCTTTCAGCACGTTCATGGCACAAAACTAGGGTGAGGTCGGCGATTTCTGCAAGTGCGCAGGTGTAACGTGAAGATGCCACGGCGTCGACGGCCGTTGCACGGGACCGGCGAACGCTGCAATGCTGTTGCCGATGTCCGACCGTCCGCTCCTTTCGATTGTCATCGTCGCGTACAAGTCGCGCGACGAGATCGGGCCTTGCCTGCGGTCGTTGCCGCGGAGTTTGGCGGGCGGGAAGGCCGTGCAGGTCGTGGTGGTGGATAATTCGCCGGACGATGGCACGGGTGGGGTGATTAGGAATGACTTTCCGTGGGTGGAGTATGTGACCTACGGGGGAAACCTCGGATTTGGGAAGGCCAACAACCTCGGCTACTCGCGGACCAAGGGGGAGTTCGTGCTCTTCCTTAATCCAGACACGGTGGCGAACGAGCTGGCGCTGGCGCACGGCCTCGAGCGGCTTCGCTCCGATGGGCGCATCGGACTGATTTCGCCGCGGCTCGTGCGGGCGGACGGCTCGATGGACTTGGCGTGCCGGCGTTCGATTCCCACGGCGTGGGATGGGTTCTGCCGTGCGAGCGGCCTCGCCGGGGCGTTTCCGCGCGTGGCCGTGTTCGCCGGTTACAATCTCACGCATCTCGATCCGAACGGCACTTACACCGTGGGCGCGATCAACGGAGCCTTCATGCTGGCGCCGCGCGCGGTGCTGGAAAAGGTCGCGCCCGATGGCCGGGTCTTTGACGAGAACTTCTTCATGTACGGCGACGACCTCGATCTCTGCCTGCGGGTCACGCAGGCGGGTAAGCGGATCGTTTACGACGGCCGGGTGCAGATCACGCACCTTAAGGGCGTGAGCGTGGCGAAGGATTTCGACGCGATGTCGGAGGCGATCTTCGACGCCAACCGCGATGTTTACCTGAAGCACTTCGGCACTTCGGCGTGGGCCCGCTGGAAATACCGCGTGGCCTTCGGGGCGTGGAAAAAGATCTCGCTCCTCCGGGCCCGGTGGCGCGGCCACCGTCAGGTGCGGCCGGTATGAGCATTCCCGTTGCCCGCTGCTGGTCGCGTGCCGCGCTGCCGCTGGCCGTGTTTGCCGCCGTGGCCGGGGTGCAGCTCTGGCTGGTGGCGGGGGCGGGGACCGACGTGCCTTTTCAGGAGCAGTGGGATGTCGAGGGCCGCTGGCTCTATCCCGGGTTCGCGGCCGGCGGCGCCCTGCATTTTTCCGATCTGCTGCGCCCGCACAACGAGCACCGCATCCTGTGGACGCATCTGCTGAACCTGGGCCTTTTCAAAGCCGACGGGCAATGGGATCCGCTGGTGCAGCTGATCGCCGGCGCCGGGTTGCGGGCTGCGGCCGCCGCCGGATTGGCCTGGCTGCTGGGCTGTAACCTCGGCTCGGTCGGACGGTGGGTGGCTGCGGCGGGAGTGGTGGCCGCTTATCTACCCATCCTCGCCTGGCATAACGCACTCTGGGGTTTTCAATCGCAGGTGTATTTCGTTCTGCTCCTTGCGCTGGGCACGTTGGCGCTGCTGGCGGAACCGGAACCTACGTTCCGCCGCCAATGCAGTGGTCTGGCCGTGGGATGCGCCGGGCTGCTGGCCATGGGACCGGGCGCGCTGATTCCGGGCGCTTTGCTAGGGCTGGCGCTGTTGCGGGGCATCGGACGACGGAGTTGGGGGCAAGCTGGCTGGCGGGAAGCGTGGCCGGCGTTAGTATTGCTCGCGTTCGCGCTGTCACTGCGGGTGCAGGTGCCGGAGTTGGCGGAGCTGAGGCCGGCCTCGGTCGGCGAGTTTGTTGGGGCGCTGGGCCGCATGCTGGCCTGGCCGCATGTCGATCAACCGATGGCGGCCCTCGTCCTGAACCTGCCGCTTGCCCTGGTGGCGATCCGGCGTCTTGCGGGGAAGCCGGGCCTGGCGCCGGGCGAGGATCTGGTGCTGCTGCTCGGCGGCTGGGCCGTGGGGGTTGCGCTCGCGGCGGCGTGGAGCCGGGGCGGGAGCGCCGAATTTGCGGCCGGCGTGCCCTCGCGCTACGTCGACCTGATTGTCCTGCTGCCTCTGGCCAATGCGTGGAGCGTACTCGCGCTCGTGTCTGTTGCGATGGGCCCGGGTCGCCAAGTCACGCGGCTGGTCGCATTCGCGTGGGGCGGATTCCTGTTGATCGGATGGATTGGGCTTTCGGCGCAGATGTGGCGTGGGGTCGTCGGTCCTCGCCTGCGGGATCGGGAGGCTCCGGTGCGACTGGTGCAGGCGTTTCAAGCCACGGGCGATCCCGCCGTGTTCGCCGGCCAGCCCCGGCTCCTGGTGCCTCATCCCAATCCCGAATCGGTGCGCGTCGTGCTGGCGGATCCGCGCATGAAAGGTTTGCTGCCGCCTTCGTTCCAGCCGTCGCAGCCCATGGGGCCGCTCTCACGCGCGGCGCGTTGGCTGGTCGGCTGGTGACCGTATTCTAATTCGGTCGGGCGCGACTCCGCTCGCCGCCGGGCAGGTCCTCGACGCTAAGTTCACTTTGGGGCAAGCCTGGCGCGGACGGAGTCCGCGCCCTATCCGTTCGATCATCCCACGGTGCCCGCCCGCAACGCCACCGCGTGGCGGCGGCTGAGAAACAGGTAGAGCACGAGGTAGATCATTGCCCCGAGCATGAACATGGCCCGCAGGCCGAGCAGCATGGTGGAGAACTCGAGCAGGCCGCCGAGGACGGCGCCGATGATGTTCCAGCCGAAGGCCGTCTCGGCGTCCGGGCGCGCCGAGAAACGGTCGGCGAAGGCGAAGCCCGCGCAGAAGACCGGCAGCCCGCACACGCCCACGGCGAAGACGATCCTCGCCACTTCGCCGGTCGGGGCGATCCCGCGCAGCGGCAGCAGGCCGATGACGATCAGCGAGAGGATCACACCGAGCAGTGCCCAGCGTGGATCCGGTCGCCGCCAGCGGCTGATCAGCGTGGACGCGAGCAACGCGAGCAGGATCGAAGCGAAGACCAGTCCGCTTGTGCGCCAGACGGCACCGAAGAGCAGGTTCAACTCCGTGACGAGTGAGGTTTCCACCAGCAGGAAGGCCATGCCGAAGCCGAGCATCTCCCAGTCGATCCGGCGGGCGCGGATGGCCTCGCGGGTCCGGGCGTTCAGCGCCGCGAGGAAACCCACGGCCACGGCGAGCACGATGGCCGCGAGCTCCCAGTAGAACGCCGGGATGCCGCGCTGGTCGAGGTACAGGTACGGCCACTCGTCGGTCGGGGCCGTGAGCCGGTCGGCGTACTGCTCGAGCAGCGGCACATGTAGGCTCCGATCGCTCGCGAGCTGGGCGAAGCCCGGCCCGGCGAGGAACATCGTGTTGAACAGAATGTGGTCGTGGTGGTACACGAGCGGCATTGTGCCGAAGGCCCGTTCGAGGATGGAGAACAGGTGCTCCTCGATCTCGGGGCGGACCACCATGAACATGAGCGCAACGCCGCCTTTGGGTGTCAGGCGGGCGCGGGCGGCCTGCATGCTCTCCAACGTGTAGACGAAGTTATCGAGGCGGACGTTGGAAAGCGCCGAGAGCCGCGTCATCGAGTCGAGCGTCCCGAACACGATCAGATCGAAACGGAGCGGTGTCTGCTCGAGGAAGGACCGGGCGTCGGTGTTGTGGATCACCACGCGCGGATCGGCGTACGGTTTCGACGGGTGCAGGCGGCGGCCGATGTCGATGATCGCCGGGTCGATCTCGACCACGTGGATCTCCGGCACGCCGGCATCGAGGAGCGAGGCGACGTCGTTGCCGCTGCCGGCGCCGAGCACGAGCACCCGCTGCGGCGGCGAGGAGAGATGCGTGACATGGTAGCGATAGCCGTCGCGCATGATTTTCAGCGAGGGCAGGTTGGCATCCGGCGCGTTGGAGCGCAGGTCGATCGCCTGCTGGTGCAGGGAGCCATTGGCGAGGAGCACGAAACCCGAATCGTTGATCGGCTCGACCCGCAGCGCGTAGTAGGGGCTGTAGATTTGCGCGCGGTCGCTCAGGTGGATCGCGACGAGCGCGGAGCTGAGGCAGACCGCGAGCCCGGTCCGCTGCCAGGCGGGGCCGTCCGCCGCCGCGAGCCAGGCGAGGAACGCCGCACCAAACCAGACCACCGGGTGGGCGCCGAGCGCGGACAAACCGAGAAACGTGAGCACGCCGGTGAGGGAACCCAGCAGATCAATGGCGTAACCGGCCAGAGTCTGGCCGCCCGTGCGAAAGATCTCCAGTCGCCGGCCGATTTCGCCGCCGAGCGGAATGAAGAGAGCGGTCACGAGCACGAACACCGCGACGAGCGGCGGCAGCACATTGTCGATGACGGGAGCGTTCTTCGGCAGGTCGTAATAGAGCAGCCAAAGGTGCTCGCTGACACCCGATGACGTGAAGGCGATGCGCGACAGGCCCACGGCCGCACCGACGGTCGCCAGCGCGAGCGCACCGCCGGCGAAGGTCCAGCGCACCTTGCCGAGTGCGCCGAGGCCCAGCCCAAGAAAAGCGGCGATCAGAACGAGGTTGGGGAAATACGAGACGACGCGCACCTGGCCGGGCAGCCAGCGGATCAGCGCCATTTCCAGCGCGAGGGCACCGAAGGAGGCCGCGAGCAGTTCGAGGCCGGAGCGGCGGGACAACGGAGCGGTGGGGGGCAGATTTTTCATTCTCCGGGGTTCCGCCAGCGGACAAAGGTTAAGAGCACGATCTGCACGTCGAGCCAGATGCTCCAGTTCTCGATGTAGTAGATGTCGTGGCGCACCCGGGCGGCGAGGTCGCCTTCGCCCCGGAGGCCGTTGACCTGCGCCCAGCCGGTCATCCCGGGTTTCACGAGGTGGCGGGGAAGGTAATGGGGGATCTCCGCCGCGAGCCGGTCCACGTGGAGCGGGCGCTCCGGTCGCGGGCCGACCAGGCTCATGTCGCCGCGGAGCACGTTCCAGAACTGCGGGAGCTCGTCGAGGTTCCAGCGCCGCATCCATGCCCCGATCTGCAACAGCCGCGCATCGCCGCGGGCCGTGCTCTGCCGTTCGTGGTCCGCCGCTTCCGCGCCCGGGGCCATGCTGCGGAGCTTGAGCAGGGTGAACGCGCGGTGACCGGCGCCGATGCGCCGCTGGCGGAACAGCGCCGGAGCGCCGGGTGATTCCCGTCGGATCAAAAACGTCAGAAGGAGCAGCAGCGGTGACGACAGGATGAGCCCGACGAGCCCGCCCACGAGGTCGAAGGTGCGTTTTAATCCGCGGTTGAAGAGGCGCGTGATGGCGAGCTCCTCGACGCCGAGCACCGGGACGCGCCCGATCGTCTGCAGGCGCAGGCCCGAGAGAAAAACGTCGAACGAGCCCGGCACCGCCTTCCATTCGACGTAGGAATGCTCGCAGGTCTCGACGATGCGGCGGAGGTCCTCGCGCGGCAGGTCGAGCCGGGTGGCGATCAGGAGGTCGGCGTTTTCCCGCTGGAGGATGGCGTCGAGTTCCCCGGAGCCGCCCAGCCGCGGTGGAAGGTCCGCGGGCGTGGCGGACGTGAAGGGTGCGGTGTCGCCGTCGAGCGTCACGAGCCCGATGAGCAGGTAGGGATGATGCGGATCGCGGGCGATGTCGGCCGCGAGGTCGCGGGCGGCGTCGTTCCAGCCCAGGAGGACGGTGCGGCGACGCAGCGTGGCGAGCAGCGGGCTGCGGACGATGAGGGTGTAGGCCGCGGTGCGCCACGCGTGGAGCAGCACGACCACGCAGATGAAGGCGAGGCCGACAAACAGCAGCGAGATCGGGGGGTCCAATTTCAGGACGAGGGAGACGCCGAGGTAGGTGGCGAACCAGAAGGCCGCGCTTTTCAGGATGATGCTCAGGCTCTGGAATCGCCGCAGGATCAGGCGGGTGTCGTAGAGCCCGAGCTGCGCAAACGCCGTGAGGAGCAGGGCCACGCCCACAAGCAGCAGCGGCAGGTAGGCGCCAAAGGTCGCGCCGGGGACGTTGATGGCGAACCGCGACCGGTTGATGGGAGAGGCATACCGCAGCCACCAGCCGAGCGAGAGCGCGGCGAACGTCACGGTGGCATCGCCCGCGAGCAGGGCCAGCGGGACAACGGTATCACGAACGGAGTTGGCGGCAGCACGGGGCATCGGTGGTCAGACAAGGGTCACCATGGAAGACACAGAACACACGGAAGAAATCGGGCAGTTTTAACCACGGATTACACGGATTTCACGGATAAGACTTCGATCTCCCGCAGTTTTACCGGAGGTCGCGGAGCACGAGGAGAAGGTCCGGAAGCAATGGGCTGGGTGGTCTGGATTCCCATCCGTGTCATCCGTGCAATCCGTGGTTAAAACTTCCGGTCTTCCATTTCCAAGAGCAGCGGTGAGGGCAGCCAGCCTTTCTCCGGGAAAACGAAACGCAGCGTGCCGGTGGCCCCGGCGTTCTCCTGCACGTCGAACAAGTCGGAGGGCGGCGCCAAGTCAGGCTGGCGCATCAGCACCGGGTAACCGGTGCGCTCGCGGCGATAGGCCCTGATCGATGCCGATTCCAAATCGGTACCTTGCGGGTCGCGCTTGAAATAGGCTGCGCGGCTTTCGCCGGCCAGTTCCGCGGCCGGCAGTTGACTGCGGTCGAGGGCCCAGCGGGAGAGGGCGGCGACATACCGCGATTCGCGCGCCAGCCAGCCGCCGCGGGCTTGCAGCGCTTGGGCGGCGGCGTCGGCCACGCGGATAAATTCGGCGGCGTGGGTCTTGCGCAGGCTGGCGAACGGCGTGGTCTTCCACCACGGGGAGAAAAGAAAGGCGGGGTCGTTCAGGCCCTCGAGGGCAAACGCCCGCGCGGCGCCGGCGGGATTGTTTTGGTTGAGCCGGGCGAGTCCGAGCCCGAACCAAACCCCGCCTTTGTCAGGCACGAGCCGGGCCGCGGCGAGGAACTGGCGCTCGGCCTCCGCGGAATCGCGCACGACGAGCAGCCA
>CAIYFD010000194.1 GCA_903925425.1 uncultured Opitutia bacterium
CTGGGCACGCTCGGCTGAGCGTTCGGCGGCGACCACGCTGACTCCTAGCCACCCGCGTCATTCCCAGAGCCGGGCCTTGTCATTCGCCCGCCAAAGCTTCAAATCGCCGGCATGCTACTCGCCCTGATCCTCATCGTCGTGTCCGCCGCGTGGCGCGTGGCCGGCGTGCACGTCCCCGAGTTGTCGAACTTCACCCCCCTGATGGCGCTGACGTTCTGCGGCGCCGTCTACTTCCGCGACCGCCGCCTCTGGCTCGTGCCATTCGGCGCGCTGCTCCTTTCGGACCTCTACATCGACCGCTGGTACGCCTCGCACTACGGTTACGAGTGGCACACCTCCGGTGCCGTGATCCGCCTGCTCTGCTTCGCGGCCGCGCTGGGAATTGGGCGCCTCGTCGCGACGCGACGCTCGTGGGCCAACCTGCTCAGCGGCGCCCTCGGGGGTTCGCTGCTCTTCTATTTCGTCACGAACACCGCCGCTTGGTCGGGTGATGCCGCTTACGCCGGCACCGCCGCCGGCTGGTGGCAGGCCATGACCGTCGGCCATCCCGAGTTTCCGCCGACGCTGCTGTTTTTCCGCAACACGTTCGTGAGTGACGTGGTGTTCACAGCCGCGTTTGCCGGAGTGATGGAGCTGTCGGCCCGCCGCGCCGGGCAGCCGAGCCTGCTGGGAAAAGCGACGGCTTGATTTGGCGGGGCTGGCCCGCTGGGTCGGCCGCAATTTCCGAATGCTCGAGGTAGGGTTGAGGCGGTGCCTCAACCGGGGTCGGTTTCATCCCGGCTGAGGCACCGCCTCAGCCCTACCTCGGATTTTCCGCCACCTACAACAGGTCTGCCGCGAGCTCGGCGAGCTTGGAGCGCTCGCCCTTCGTCAGCTTCACGTGCGCGGCCACGGCCTGGCCCTTCATGCGGTTGTGGCAGTAGACTAGGCCGTTGCTGCGCGCGTCGACATACGGGTTGTCGATCTGCGCCGGGTCGCCAATCAGGACGATCTTCGAGCCCTCGGAAATGCGGGTAATCACCGTTTTGACCTCGTGCGGCGTCAGTTGCTGCGCCTCGTCGAGGATGAAGAACCGGCGGGCGATGGACCGGCCGCGGATGAAGGCCAGCGCCTCGATTTCCACGAGGCCGCTCTTGAGCAGGCGCTCGTAGGGCTTGGCTACGATCCCGCCCGAGGCGTGCGGCAGGTGCGACGGCGCGTGGATCACACCCCCGCCGTGGTGCCCGTCGTGGTTCTTCGATTTCTTCTTGCCGACCTTCTTGGAGGCAAACTGTGGTTCCTTGGGCGGCTTCGAGGGGATGAGCACCTCCAACGCGTCGTAGTATGGCTGCAGCCACGGCTTCATTTTTTCCTCCAGCGTGCCGGGGAGGAAGCCGATGTCCTTGCCCAGCGCGATTACGGGCCGGGATATCGAGACGCCGTCATAACGGGAACTGTCGTCCGTCACCTGGTGCAGGGCGCCCGCGATCGAGAGCAGGGTCTTGCCGGTGCCCGCCTTGCCGAAGCAGGTCAGCATGTGGATGCTGTCGTCGAGCAACGCATCGAGCAGGAACTGCTGCTCGAGGTTGCGGGCGCGAATCGGGATCCCTCCCGGAGCCCGGAGGAAATCGGGAAGTTTCAGCCGGCGGGCCAGGCCGTCGCCGTAATAACGTGCCGGCATCGTCTTCCCCTCCTCGGAACGGAGGAGGAGGTACTCGTTGAGGTGCAGCCCGCGGCCGGCGGCCCCGAGTTCAAACTCGCCCTCCGAGGAGAATCGCTGGAGCTCATAAACCGTGAGGGGGATCTCGCGGTAGCTCGCCTCCTCGTCCAGCTCCGGGACCTTGTCGTTGAGGTAGTCCTCGGACTCGAGCCCGACGGCGCGCGCCTTGAGCTGCACGTTGACGTCCTTCGTGACGAGGATCGCCGGCGGCGGGAACTGCTCTTGGACAAACAACGCCGCGGCGATGATGCGGTTGTCCTTCTTCGTGAGATCAGGGAGGATCGCCCGGAGCCGGTCCATCGCGGGCGAATGCCGGCCCTCCGTCAGGTACGGGTTGATGATGATGGAGAGCGTGCCGCCGTTGGGCAGCTCGACGCCCTCGTGCATCGAACGTGAGTCGGGCAGGAGCTCCTGCAGGATCCGGTGCACCCGGCGCGCGTTGCGTCCTCGCTCCGTGGATTGCTCGCCCTTGATGGCGTCGAGCTCCTCCAGAACCTCGACCGGAATCGCGAGATTGTTCTCCTGAAATTTAAAAATGGACTGCGGGTCGTGCAGCAGAACGTTTGTGTCTAGCACGAAGGTTTTCACCTTTGCCGTAACCCTCAGCCGCGATTTTGGGGCTGTCGCCCCGCGCAGATTTTCCATCAGGATTTCTTTTGGCTAAATGTGCACCGGCGCACCGGTCTGTCGATGAAAGAAAGCTCCGAAGTGGCCGGAAAATTTTTATGCCACCACTTGCGCTGGCGCGGCGGAGCCCCCGAAAAGCTCGCGCAGCAGGCTCCACGCCTTGCGGAGCCCGGCCGGCTGCACGCCGCCGTCGAACTTGTAGATCCGCACCAGCTCCTCCTCGTGGCCCCGGTACCGCGGCGGCAGCAGAAAAAACGTGTCGCCGGCCCCGGCCGTGATGCTGGAGAGGAAAAGTCCCCGACCGACCGCGAGGTGCCCCGCCGGCACCGTCACCCGCTTCTCGGCCAGGACCAGCCAGGGCTTGTAGAAAAACTCCAGCGCACCACTCGAACGCTCGACCAGCCGGCCGTAGGTCCGCGCCGGCACGCCAGGCAGGTTGCCGCCCGCGAACATCCGGTTGTCGTTCTCCTTCGGCGCGGAACGGCCGCTCCGGCCCGTCAGGAAGTCCCAGCAGAAAATCGACCCGAACACCGTCAGCCGGAACGACCACCCGGCGACAAAGTAGGCCACGACGATCACGACCAGCGAGAGCACCGCGCCCAGCCACGGATTGATCGTCGCGGTCAGCGCGACGAGTCCCAGCAACGCCGTGCGGCCGCTCTTCAGCACCGCATCGATCGCGCCCCACGGGCTCAGGAGGATGAGGACGTTGATCGCGTGCGCGGCCATCCAGACGACGGCAAAGATGGCCACGCCGAACGGGATCGTGAGCAGGCTCAGGAACGAGCCCCCGCCGAGCGCTCCGACGGAGATCGCCGCCAGACCGTCCGGGTGGAACCCCGCTCCGGGTCCGCCCTGCCAGGCGAGGATCGCGTCGGCCACTGAGCCCATCGTGATCGGCACCACCGCGCCCGCCACGACAAGGCCGGTGATTTTGTTTTCAAAGGTCTCCAGGATATCCAGCGGCTTCTTCAGGCCGGGCGGCACGACGGCCCCAAATGCATCCTTGGCCGCACAGACGGCGACCAGCAGCAGGGCCGGCAGCCAGAACTTGACCTGCGCGTACCACGGCAGCTTGTCCCGCGCGGCGTCGTCGGCCGTGACATATTGGTAAGCGCCGTAAGCCGCGGTCCCCAGCAGGGGCGAGATCGCGAGACCGGTGACCGTGGAGACGGCCTTCGCCAGTGGCGCCGCCGGCGAGTGATCCACCGGCACGGAAACAGCGGGTTTCGCCCCGACCGCAGCCGCCCAGACCAGCGGCGCCGCAAGGATGATCCCCAGCAGGACCAGGACCCTCGGAAGCCTCCAGCGTTTCATGACCGTTTTGGTACCCCCTCTCCGTCCGGTTGAAAAGCCGCAAGTCCCCGAAAGGAGTGTCATCTATTGGATGACATCCGCGGTGCGGCAGCCTCGCGCGCTTGCTCCCTGCGCCGGTCATGGGTTCGCTGCCGCATGCTCACGAAGTCGGAAATCCAGCGGCTGCGCTCCTTACGCGAGAAATCCTCACGCGAGGCGCTGGGGCTCTTCGTGGTCGAGGGACCGAAGGTCGTCGCCGAGCTGCTCGTCGCCGGCCTGGCCTTCAGCGAACTCTACGCCACCCCGGAGTGGACCGGGCCCGCCCCCGCGGCCCTGCGCCGCATCGACGCCGAGGAGATGGGCCGGATCAGCCACTTCCCGACTCCGTCCGCTATCCTCGCGGTCGGCCCGCTCGCGCGCCAGCCCCTGCCCGCCGGAGCCCTGGAGCGCGGCCTGACTCTGGCGCTCGACGGCATCCAAGACCCGGGAAACGTCGGCACGCTCCTGCGCATCGCCGACTGGTACGCGGTCGACCGCGTGCTGCTCTCGAACGATTGCGCCGACCTCTTCTCGCAGAAGGTGATCAACGCCAGCATGGGCTCGTTCGCCCGGGTGGTCGTGCACACGGTCGACCTCGCCGCGGCGCTGACCGGCCGGCGCGCCCCGGTTCTGGGCTGCGACCTGGCCGGTGACGATGTTCATGGTCTGCCGAAGCTGGCGGATGCCGTGATTGTAATCGGGAGTGAAGGCCGCGGCCTTTCGGAGGGCGTCCGCCGGCTCGTCACCCGGCGGGTAACCATTCCCCGTTTCGGCGGGGCCGAGTCGCTCAACGCCGCCGTCGCGGCGGCGATCGTGTGCGATTGCCTGCGGAATCAAAGGTCGGGCTGGGGCGACGAGCCGGCCGC
>CAIYFD010000195.1 GCA_903925425.1 uncultured Opitutia bacterium
CGTTAGCTGATAAGATTCGCATCTGCGAACGAGCTTACAAAATTCTTGTGGACGAAGTTGGTTTTCCTCCCGAAGACATCATTTTTGATCCGAACATCCTCACCGTCGGCACCGGCATCGAGGAGCACAACAACTACGCGGTTGATTTCATCAACGCGACAAAGTGGATCAAGGAGAACCTCCCCTACGCCAAGGTCAGCGGCGGCGTGTCGAACGTCTCCTTCAGTTTCCGCGGCAACAATCCCGTGCGCGAGGCGATGCACGCGGCGTTTCTTTATCACGCGATCAAGGCCGGGATGGACATGGGCATCGTCAATCCGTCGATGCTCGAAGTCTACGAAGAGGTGGACAAGGAACTGCTCGAGCTCGTCGAGGACGTCATCCTCAACCGCCGCGCCGACTCCACGGAGCGCCTCGTGGAACGCGGCGAGAAGTTGAAGGCCGCGGGCTCCGCCCTGGACCAGCAGGCCAACATCGCCGTCCTCGAGGCGTGGCGCGCCGGCACGATCGAGGAACGTCTCTCGCACGCGCTCGTGAAGGGCATCGATGCGTGGATTAACGCCGACACCGAGGAAGCCCGCCAGAAGTACGGCAAACCGCTGACGATCATTGAGGGGCCGTTGATGGAGGGCATGCGGGTGGTCGGCGATTTGTTCGGCGCCGGGAAGATGTTTCTGCCGCAGGTCGTGAAGTCGGCCCGCGTGATGAAGAAGGCCGTCGCCTATCTGCAGCCGTTCATGGAGAAGGAAAAGGCCGACCTCGTCGCCGCCGGCGGCATCGCGAAGGCCCAGGGCCGCATCGTCATGGCCACCGTCAAGGGCGACGTGCACGACATCGGCAAAAACATCGTCGGCGTCGTCCTCGCCTGCAATAATTACGAAGTCATCGACCTGGGTGTCATGGTCTCGTGCGAGAAAATCCTCGCCGCGGCCCGGGAGAAGGGCGCCGACGTCATCGGCCTTTCCGGCCTGATCACGCCTTCCCTCGATGAAATGGTGCACAACGCGAAGGAGATGGAGCGCCAGGGCTTCAAGATTCCGCTGCTCATTGGCGGTGCCACCACGTCCGCCGCGCATAACGCGGTGAAAATCGCCCCGCACTACTCCGAGCCAGTCATCCATGTGCTCGATGCCTCGCGCGTGATCGGGGTCGTGTCGCAACTGCTCAACCCGGACAATAAACCCAAGTTCATCGCCGAGACGCGCGCCAAGCAGGAAAAGCAGCGCGTCGAGTTCGCCGACCGCAAGGGTGCCCGCAAGCTGCTGCCGATCGCCGCGGCCCGCGCGCGCCGCCAGCCCACCGACTGGGCGACCGTTGATATCCCCAAGCCGGACTTCCTCGGTCTCCGCGTGTTTACGACCGATCGTCAGGCCGCGCTGCCCGGCCGTTCCGCCCCCTCGGCCCACGTCACGCTTCACCTCTCCCTCGAGGAGATCGCCGAGTACATCGATTGGGGGCCGTTCTTTTCCTCGTGGGAACTCCACGGCCGCTTCCCCGACATTCTCACCGATGCCGTGGTGGGGGCTGAGGCCACCAAGCTTTTCGCCGACGCTCAGGCGATGCTCAAAAAGATCATCGCGGAGAAACGCTATACTGCCCGGGCGGTCATCGGCTTCTGGCCGGCCAATTCCGTCGGCGACAGCGTCGAGATCTACGCCGACGAATCGCGCACGCAGGTGCTTAAGGCGTTTCACTTCCTGCGCCAGCAGAACGAAAAGCCGGCGGACCAGTTCAATCATTGTCTTGCCGACTACGTCGCGCCGAAGTCCTCCGGCCGGGCTGATTACCTCGGCGGCTTCGCCGTCACGACCGGCCACGGGGTTGAAGAGTATGCGAAGGCCTTCGAGGCGAAGCACGACGACTATGGCTCGATCATGGCCAAAGCCCTGGGTGATCGCCTGGCGGAAGCCCTGGCGGAGCTGATGCACAAGAAGGAACGCGAATATTGCGGTTTCGGTAAAACCGAGAACCTGGCGATGAAAGACATCATCCGGGAACAATATCGCGGAATTCGCCCGGCCCCGGGCTACCCGGCCTGTCCGGATCACACGGAGAAGCCACCGCTGTTCGATCTTCTCCATGCCAGCGAGCTCACCGGCATCACCCTGACCGAAAGCAACGCCATGTACCCGCCGAGCTCGGTCTCGGGCCACTATTTCAATCATCCGGAATCGAAGTACTTTGCCGTGGGCAAAATTTCGAAGGACCAGGTCGGGGAGTACGCCCAGCGCAAGGGCCAGACCCTCGCCGAGGCCGAGCGCTGGCTCGGGCCGTATCTGGATTACTGAGATTGCGGGTAGGGCTGAAGCGATGGGCTTCAGCCCCGATGCTTTTGGGTTGGTTTCACGCCCAGGCTAAGGGTGCCACGGTTGGTCCCTCGAAAATCTAACCACGGGTGTCTGATGGCGCTGCGTTCGGTAACAGGGATGCCAAGGATTTGGGTTCGAAACCCGAACCCGATACCGGCGGCGGCGGACGCACCGAGTCCGCCCTGTCTTATGCTTCACCGTGCGGTGTAGCCGCCGTCGATCACAAGCTCGCTGCCGGTGACGAACTTCGCCTCGTCGCTGGCGAGGTAGAGGACGCCATAGGCGATATCGTCTGGCTCGCCCATGTGGCCGAGGGGGTGCAGGGCCCCCACCTGCTGGCGGAACTCCTCCAGGCTGGAGCCGGAGCCTTTGCCGACACCCTCGACCATCGGCGTCCAGATGTAGCCGGGGTGGATGGAGTTCACCCGGATCCGGTCTTTGGCGTAAAGGAGGGCGTCGGTCTTGGTCATGAGGCGCACGGCCCCCTTCGAGGCGTGGTAGGGCGGCACATCGGGTCCGCCAACCAGACCGTAGATCGAGGACAGGTTGATGATGCTGCCGCCGCCGGCGCGGCGCATCCCGGCGATCGCGTGCTTGGTGCAGAGGAAGACTCCCTTCACGTTGACGTTCATCACCTGGTCCCATTCCTCGACCGTCACCTCGTCGGTGGGCTTGTTGGCCCCGGCGATGCCGGCGTTGTTGACGAGCACGTTGACGGGCCCGAAGGCGGCGGCGACTGCGGCGAAGGTGCGTTTGACCTGCTCCTCGTCGGCGACTTCGAGGTGCCAGTAACGGGCGGTGCCGCCGGCCCGGTTGATCTCTTCGGCAACGGCGCGGCCCTCCTGGTCGAGGACATCGGTGACCGCCACCTGCGCGCCTTCGCGGGCGAGCATCAGGCAGGTGGCGCGGCCGAGGCCGAGGGCGCCGCCGGTAACGAGGACAATCTTGTTTTGGACGCGTTTCATGATGAACCCCTGATACACCCGATTGGCCGCGCGGGCTGGGCGTAAATTGCCCGTTGCTGTGCGGGTTTTGGCGGCGGGGTTGCTCCCCGGCGCCGGCTCCTCCGGCGAGGTGGTCGATCGTCAGGTAGAAGCCGCCGGGGTAGAACCCGCCGACGATCCCGCTCCGGGCGAACATCGGGAGCGGGAAACACGCGGCCGAGCTGCAGCTCGCGGCGGAAGAGCATGGCGACCAGCCCGAAGCCGACGGTGCCGCGCGCGAGGACGGTCATGCAGATCCCGGCGGCGGTGTTCTTTGCCTTGGCCCGCGTCAGAGGGACTTCTTGGCGTGAAACCAATCCGGAAGACAGCTCCCGTGCGTTGCATCCGCCGGCCCGGCGCCACACGCTCAAGCCATGAACTGGCTCACTTGGTCTCTTCTGTCCGCGTTCTTCGCCGGTCTTACGGCCGTGCTCGCCAAGGTCGGTGTTACCGGCGTCGATTCGAACCTTGCGACGGCGGTGCGCACCACGGTGGTGCTCGGGTTTGCGTGGCTGGTCGTGCTGCTGACCGGCGTCGGCGGCGAGGTGACGGGCCTCTCCCGGCGCACCTGGGTCTACCTGCTCGCGTCGGGCATCGCCACGGGGCTCTCGTGGCTCTGCTATTTCCGCGCGCTGCAGCTGGGCGAGGCGTCGCGCGTCGCCCCGGTCGACAAGCTGAGCGTGGTGTTCGTGCTCGTGCTCGCGGCGTTGTTTCTCCGCGAACCGCTCACGCTGAAGACCGGGCTCGGCGCCGCGCTCATTACTGCCGGCTCGGTCGTGATGGCGCTGCGGTAGGAACCTGCCGGGCTTCCCGCCCGCCTGAGGCCAAAACGATGGCTGCGCCATGGGTGATGAGGGGAAGGTCTCCTCTTAGATGACATTTGGACTACGCCGGCCGCGCAAGATCCGCCCCGCGCCCGACAAGGAATGGCGAGCGACCGGGTTTCCATCGGTGTAGGTTTAGCTCATGAAAACGAAAACCAAGCGCCGGCCTGGCGCCCCGGCGGGGAAAAGCGTTTCAACCGCGAAGGGGAGGGTGAAAGCGCGGCGCAAGCCGGTGCGGGCGGATCGTTGGACCTGGCACCGTCTGGCGCTGATGATGCTGCGGGACCGTCTGGGAGCGGAGGCGCGTGAGCTGAAGTCC
>CAIYFD010000196.1 GCA_903925425.1 uncultured Opitutia bacterium
CCTCGACAGGCTCGGGGCGTTGAGCGTGTCGAAACGGCCGGCCGCGATGATCGGATGTTTTGCCACAGAGGCACAGAGTTCACAGAGCCCAAGCCTCGTCGATTGGTTTGGTTTCCGGACCCTAAAATCCGTGAAATCCGTGGTTAAAACTGCTGGGGTTCGGACAACGAGGCTTGGGCTCTGTGAACTCTGTACCTCTGTGGCAAAAACCGGTTTGGAAATCATCGCGGTCGCCGCGTCGAGGCAACCCTGCCTCGAACCAGCACGGAACAGAGTCCGCTCCCTCCTGGGAATCCGGGATTTTTAAATCAGAACCCCGTCAATGCGACCGCCGGGCTTGCACCCGGCCCCGGCAGATTCTAGCCGTGCGCGGTGGAAAACGCCGCACGCACTGCAGAATACCGAGCCCGGCTCGATGAACGCCGGGAAAAGCTGCGGGCCGAAATGTCGGCGATCCTGCCCCACGGCGGTCCCTTCGTCCTCGAAGTAGGGTCGGGCCACGGCCACTTCCTCACGGCCTTCGCCGAAGCCAATCCGGGCCGGATCTGCGTTGGCATCGACCTGGAACAGGATCGGGTAGCCCGCTCCGTCCGCAAACGGGACCGGGCGAAGCTCGGAAACCTTAATTTCCTGCGGGGAGATGCCGCCATGCTGTTGGAGGTCCTTCCGGCCGAGGCTGCCGCCGATTTAATTTTCGTCCTCTTTCCCGATCCCTGGCCGAAACTGCGGCACCACAAGCATCGGATCATGCAGGGCCATTTTCTCACTTCGTTGGCTAACAAGACATTACCCGGATCCCAGCTATGCTTTCGCACCGATTTCGAGCCCTATTTCCGCGCCGTGGAGGAGACGATTCGCGCCCATCCGGATTGGACGCTGGCGGATGCCCCCTGGCCCTTTGAGCTTTCCACGGTCTTTCAACAGCGCGCCGCGGTCTTTCACTCCTTGGTGGCCCTGCGCCGCTGAAAATCCGGATAAGAAACCCGGGGGATCACGCGCCGGGGGCTAATTCCCCGATTTCTTGGTACGAGCGGCCGGTTTCGAGCGTTGACGGGGTTTGAGACGTTTGCCTACGTCCTCTCTTTCCAGCGCATCACCGTGTTTCTTTCCCTCTCCAAACTAGCTACAAAGTCCCTGTCGGTTCTGGCGTTTTTGACCGCCGGCACGGCGTTTGCCGCCGAGGGTGGCGAAGGTGTCGCCCCGAGCGCGGCCCAGCTGGGCGATTTCGGCGGTGGCTGGACGATTTCTAACAGCATGGTAACCGGCTGGGCCGTCTCTGCGCTGTTGGTTTTCCTTGTGCTTTGGCTGGTGGGAAAACCCGCGGTTCTGCCGTCAAAAGGTCAGGCGGTCATTGAAGCCCTGATCGAGGCCCTGCGCGGGCTATTCGAACCGATCATCGGCAAGAAAGCTTTTCCGGCGGCCTTTCCGCTGCTCGTCACTCTTTTCCTTTTTATTCTGTTTCATAACTGGATGGGCCTGATCCCCGGCGTCGGCACGATGGGGTGGGGCCATGACGTCGACGGTGAGTTCCACATCAGCCGCGCGCTGATCCGTCCCTTCAACTCCGATTTCAACGGCACCATCGCCCTCGCGCTCATCTCGTTCGGGGCCTGGCTGATCATTGTCCTCAAGTATGCGGGCCCCAAAGTCATTCTTTGGGATCTCTTCGGCAACAAGGCCGAAAAGAATGAAACCCCTGGCTGGCTCTATCCGATCCTGGCCCTCGTGTTCATGATCGTCGGGGTGATCGAGGTATTCTCGATCGCCATCCGCCCGTTCACGCTCTCGGTCCGTCTTTTCGGCAATGTCTTCGGCGGTGAAAATCTGCTGCACGGCACCGGCTTCCTCTTCGTCTTTTACTTCATGGAGCTGCTGGTCGGTCTGATCCAGGCCATCGTGTTCACGCTCCTCAGCTCGGTTTACATCGGCCTGCTCTGCAATCACGGCGACGGCCATGACCACGACGAAGGCTCCGAGCACGGACACGTCGAAGAAGCCCCCCACTGAGATTTTCGAATTTCCCGCCGGGAGCGTGCCCCGAGTGCGCACGGCGGAAACCCAACAAAAAACACACACCACCATGATCATCACCCTCGCTGAAATTACCGGCAACATCGCCAGCGCATTCGGTCTCCTCGGCGCCGCCCTCGGCGTCGGTCTCATCGGCCTCAAGGCCGCCGAGGCCGTCGGTCGCAATCCCGGCGCTTCGGGCAAGGTCCTCGTCCAAGCCATCATCGGCATGGCGCTCGCCGAAGGTCTCGGCATCCTCGCCCTGTTCCTCGCCAAGTAATCAGATCGTCCTTTTGGCGGCGCGCCTCAAACCGCGCCGCCCTTTCCCTTTTCCGCCATGACGCTGCCCCTTTTCTTCGCCGCTGCGGCCGAACACGCCGCCTCCACTGGCCCCATTGAAGGCCTGCAGCAGACCTTCGAGCATTTCGGCGTCGAGCCGAAGCTCATCGCCATGCAGGTCTTCAGTTTCCTGGTGGTGCTGTTCGTGCTCTACAAGTTCGCCATCAAGCCGATCACGGCGACGATGGAGGAGCGGACCCAGAAGATCTCCGAAGGCCTCAAGCACGCGGAGGAAATGCAGCGGAAGCTCGCCGCCGCGCAGCAGGAGAGCGCCGAGATTGTGCGCAAGGCCTCCCATGAGTCCGCCCGCATCGTCGACGACGCCCGCAAGTCGGCCAAGGAGTTCCTCGACAAGCAGACCCAGGAAGCCTCGGCCAAGGCCAACGACATCCTCGTCAAGGCCCAGCAGGCCATCGAGCTCGAGCACAAGAAGATGCTCGCCGACGCCCGCGGTGAAATCACCCGCCTCGTGGTTGCCACGACCCAGCGCGTGCTCGCCAAGGAGCTCTCCGACGCCGACCGCTCCCGCTACAACGACTCCGCCGCCCGCGAACTCACCGGCGTCTGAGATTTCAGATTTCAAATTTCAGATTTTAAATTCCCATGGCCGCCCACGCCAAGAAAGCCCAGCAACTGGCCCGCCAGTTGTTCAAGATGAGTGTCATCGACGGCACGGTCTCAACCGACCGCGTCACGGGCGTGCTGGCGTACATCGAGAAGAGCCGCCCCGCGAATTCCGTCTTGGTCCTCAAGGCCTACGCCCGCCTCGTCTCGGGCGAACTCGCCAAGGGCCGCGCCGTCGTCGAGCACGCGGGCCCAGTCAATGATGCCACCCTGACCGCCATCGCCGCCGCGATGACGAAAAAGTATGGCCGCCCCGTCACGGCGACGTCCAAAGCCAATCCCTCCCTGCTCGCCGGTCTGCGCGTCAAGGTAGGAGATGATATCTACGAGTCCTCCGTCGCCGGTCAGCTCGCCACCTTGTCCGCCGTCGCCTGATTTTACTCTCCGCTTTTCCAAACACTTTTTCCCCCGCCGTCCATGAGCACCGCCCTCGAACAAATCGAACAGCAGATCGCCAAGCTCTCCAGCAAGGCCATCAAGAAGAACACCGGCAACATCCGCACCATCGCGGACGGCGTCGCCAAGATCGACGGCCTGTCGGACGTGATGTACAACGAAATGGTGCAGTTCCCGGGCGGCGCCATCGGCATCGCGCTGAACCTGGAGGAGGACGAGGTCGGCTGCGTTATTCTCGGCGACATCGCCAAGCTGAAGGAAGGCGACGAGGTCACCACCACGGGTAAGCTTCTCTCCGTCCCGGTCGGCAAGGGCCTCCTCGGTCGCGTGGTCGACGCCCTCGGCCAGCCAGTCGACGGCAAGGGCCCGATCGATTCCAAGGAATCCTATCCGGTCGAACGCATCGCCCCCGGCATCATCGTCCGCAAGTCCGTCAACCAGCCGCTCTTCACCGGCATCATGGCGATCGACTCCATGATCCCGATCGGCCGCGGCCAGCGCGAGCTGATCATCGGCGATCGTGGCACCGGCAAGACCACCATCTGCATCGATACGATCATCAACCAGGGCAAGATCAACAAGGTCGGCCTCGCGAGCGGTGATCCGAAGTTCCGCCCGGTTTACTCGATCTACGTCGCGGTTGGTCAGAAGAACTCGAACATCGTCCGCACCATCAGCGCCCTCGAGGCCGCCGGCGCGCTCGAATACACCATCATCGTCGCCGCGTCCGCCGCGGACAATCCTGCCAACCAGTACATCGCCCCGTTCTCGGGCGCCGCCATCGGCGAGTGGTTCATGGAAAACGGCATGGATGCGCTGATCGTCTATGACGATCTCTCCAAGCACGCCGTCGCCTACCGCCAGATTTCGCTGATCCTCAAGCGCCCCTCCGGCCGCGAGGCGTATCCCGGCGACGTGTTCTATCTCCACTCCCGTCTCCTCGAGCGCGCCGCGCGCCTCGACGGTAAGGGCTCGCTCACCGCGCTCCCCATCATCGAGACCCAGGCCGGCGACGTGTCGGCCTACATCCCGACGAATGTCATCTCGATCACTGACGGCCAGATCTTCCTCGAGACCGATCTCTTCAACCAGGGCATCCGCCCCGCGGTGTCCGTCGGTCTCTCGGTCTCCCGCGTCGGTTCGTCGGCGCAGATCAAAGCCACCAAGCAGGTCGGCGGCAAACTCAAGGGCGAGCTCGCCCAGTTCCGCGAACTCGCGGCCTTCGCCCAGTTCGGTTCCGACCTCGACGCCAAGACCAAGGCCCAGCTCGAACGCGGCGCCCGCATCGTCGAGCTCTTCAAGCAACCAGCCTTCAGCCCGAGCGCCATCGAAGTCCAGGTCGCCGTGCTCTTCGGCATGCAGAAGGGCCTCTTTGACGCCATCGAAACCAAGAAGGTTGTCGCTGCCGCGACCTCGCTGAAGGAGTTCTTCACTTCCCGCAAAGACGCCCTCCTCACCGAGATCCGCACCAAGGCCGCGCTCGACAAGGACATCGAGGCGAAACTCCAGGCCGCCTGCGACGAGTGGAAAGCCGGCTACACGGCCTGAGCTTACCTCCCTCCCGCCACTTCCCTCCCGCCTTCCGCTTTCCGTAAATGGCTTCAACCCGCGACATCCGCCGACGCATCAAGTCGGTCAAGAACACCCGCCAAATCACCAAGGCGATGGAGTTGGTGGCGGCGTCGAAGATGAAGAAGGCGCAGCAGGCCGCGCTCGCGAGCCGGGCCTACTCCCGCCTCATGGCCGACATGCTCGCCGCGCTCGCGAGCCGTGTGGACGCGTCCCACCATCCGTTTCTGGTCCAGCGCGAGGTGAAGACCCGCGGCATTCTGCTCATCACGACCGACAAGGGTCTGTGCGGTCCGCTCAACGGCAACCTCTTCAAGCTCGTCAGCGAGATCAAGACGCCCGCCAAGTTCATCGTGATTGGACGCAAGGGCGCCCAGTTCCTCGGCCGCACCAAACGCGACCTGGTCGCGGATTTTCAGGTGAACGACCGGTTCTCCTTCAACGACGTCAAGGTCATCGCGGAGTTCATGGTGAAACAATATCTCGAAGGCGTCATCGACACCATCGAGGTGATCTATCCGCGCTTCAAAAACACCCTCGTGCAGGAGCCGATCGTGCGCCCGGTGCTGCCGCTGAGCAGCCTGAAGGAATTCATCGAGAATGTGCAGGCCGATACCGGCACGGTCCGGGTGCCGCATGCGGATGACCGCGAAATCCTCTTTGAGCCCAGCGCCTCCCAGGTGCTCGAAGCGCTCCTCCCTTACTACGTCAATCGCCACATCTTCCAGCTGGTGCTTTCAGCCAAGGCCTCCGAGCAGAGCTCCCGGATGGTCGCGATGAAGACCGCCAAGGACAACGCCACGAAGATCCTCGGCGACCTCACTCTCGAATACAACAAGGCCCGCCAGGCCGCGATCACCCAGGAAATCCTCGAGATCGCCGCCGCCTCGTTCTCCGCCTAAACTTTTTCAACCCCGCCACTTTCGTCCATGAGCAACACCGGCAAAATCGTCCAAGTCATCGGCCCCGTCGTTGACGTCCAATTCGCGGAGAACTCCATCCCGCCCATCTACCAAGCGCTCACCGTCGCGTTCACCGTGGCCGGCAAGCAGGAGAACCTCACGCTTGAGATCCAGCAGCATCTCGGCGCGGGCCTCGCCCGCTCCATCGCGATGTCCTCCTCCGAGGGCCTGAAGCGCGGCATGGAAGTCCTCGACACGGGCGCCCCGATCTCGGTCCCCGTCGGCAACGGCGTGCTCGGCCGCATCTTCGACGTCACCGGCAACCCGGTCGACGGCCGCGGTCCGGTGCCCCACGAGAAGCGCTACCCAATTCACCGCCCGGCCCCCGCGCTGGCGGACCAGGATACCCGGGCCCAGATCCTCGAGACCGGCATCAAGGTCATCGACCTGATCTGCCCCTTCATCAAGGGCGGCAAGGCCGGTGCGTTCGGCGGCGCCGGCGTCGGCAAGACCGTCGTCATTCTCGAGCTGATCAACAACATCGCCAAGGCCCACGGCGGAATGTCCGTCTTCGCGGGCGTCGGCGAGCGTTCCCGTGAGGGCAATGACCTTTACCACGAGATGTCCGAGGCGGGCGTCATCGACCAGAAGGACCTCTCCAAGTCCAAGGTCGCGCTCGTGTACGGTCAGATGAACGAGCCCCCGGGCGCCCGTATGCGCGTGGCCCTCTCGGCGCTCGCGATGACCGAATACTTCCGCGACGAGATGAACCAGGACGTGCTGCTCTTCATCGACAACATCTTCCGGTTCTCGCAGGCCGGTTCCGAAGTGTCCGCGCTGCTCGGCCGCTCGCCGTCGGCGGTCGGCTACCAGCCGACCCTCGCCAACGAGATGGGCCTCCTCCAAGAGCGCATCACGTCGACGAAGAAGGGCTCCATCACCTCTGTGCAGGCCGTGTACGTGCCCGCGGACGATCTCACCGATCCGGCCCCCGCCAACACCTTCGCCCACCTTGACTCGACCATCGTGCTCGAGCGTTCCATCGCCGAGCTGGGCATCTACCCGGCCGTCGATCCGCTCGCCTCGGTCTCCAAGGCGCTCGAGATCTCGATCGTCGGCGAGGAGCACTACAAGGTGGCCCGCGAGCTCCAGCGCGTGCTCCAGCGCTACAAGGATCTGCAGGACATCATCGCGATCCTCGGCCTCGACGAACTTTCCCCCGAGGACAAGCAAACCGTCTACCGCGCCCGCAAGGTGCAGCGCTTCCTCTCGCAGCCGTTTGCGGTCGCCGAGGTCTTCACCGGCGCGCCCGGCAAGTACGTCGCAGTCAAGGACACCGTGCGCGGCTTCAAGATGATCCTCGACGGCGAGCTCGATCACATCCCTGAGGGCGACTTCTACATGAAGGGCGGCATCGATGAGGTGATCGCCTCCACGAAGAAAGCCTGAGTGATCGAAAATCCAAGTAACCCGTCACAAGAACACCCGATCCCGCTCGGCCTGGTACTTGATACTTGGTCCTCACTACTCCTCCAAAATGGCTCTGATCCTCGAAATCGTCACTCCTGAGGCCCGGGTGTATTCCGACACCGTGGACTCCGTGGTGATTCCCACCGTGGAGGGTGAGGTCGGCGTGCTCGCCGGCCACATCCCCCTGCTCACGCAGGTGGATCACGGGGAACTGCGGGTGACCAAGGGCTCCAGCACGGAGCTCCTCGCCATCGGTGGCGGCTTCGCCCAGATCTCCGGCGACAAGGTCTCGATCCTGGCCGAGCACGCGATCACCGAGGAGAAGATGGATGAGAACGCCATCGAGGCCGCGATGAAACGCGCGCAGGATACGATCAAGGAAACCGCTCACTTGGATCCGGACCAGGCCGAGCACCTCCAGGAGCTCATCCGGTTCGCCGGCACCCAGCTCGCAATCAAGCGCCGGCGGCGCTGAGTTTTATTTTTCCAAAGCCTCTCTGCGGAGAGGCTTTTTTTGTGCCCTGTGGATTATTCAGGGGGTAGGGCGGACTCGGTGAGTCCGCCGGGATTGGTTTGGATTATCGCGGCTGACTCACCCAGTCAGCCCTACCTCGAGCCATCGGACGGAGACCGCTAAATCAGACTTTCTCCCAAGGCCGCTCGCTCGCCGGATCACGTCCTTCGTCGTAGTCGATCAA
>CAIYFD010000197.1 GCA_903925425.1 uncultured Opitutia bacterium
CTTAACTCTTAACGTTTAAGTACTGAGACCTGCCGCGCTGAACCACGTCTGCCCACGTAATCCGATTACTTAAGCGTTAAAAGTTAAGCGTTGAGCGTTAAACGTTCCGCGCGCCCGGCGCGCTGCCCCTCCGTCCTCCGCCCTCCGCCCTCAACGATCAGCCCCATGTCTTGGTCCCGCTTCAAGGAACACCACCACCACTACGCGTCGCTCGGACTGTCCCTCGACGTCTCGCGCATCCCGTTCCCGGACGATTTCCTCGCGGGCCTCGCGCCGCGGATGAAAGAGGCGTTCGCCGCCATGGCCAAGCTGGAGGCCGGTGCGATCGCGAATCCCGACGAGCAGCGCATGGTCGGCCACTACTGGCTGCGCGCCCCGCAGCTCGCGCCGACGCCGGAACTCCAAAAGGAGATCGCTGACACCCTCGCCTCGATCAAGGAATTCGCCGCCAAGGTGCACAAAGGCGAGATCGCCTGCGCCGCCGGCAAATTCAAGGAGGTGCTCGTCATCGGCATCGGCGGCTCCGCGCTCGGGCCGCAGTTCGTCAGCCACGCGCTCGGGCGGCTGAAGAGCGGCCGCGACAAGATGACGGTGCGCTTCTTCGACAACACCGATCCCGATGGCATGGACTACGTGCTGAAGGAGCTCGGCTCGAAACTGAAGCAGACTCTCGTGCTCGTGATCTCGAAGTCCGGCGGCACCGCCGAGACCCGTAATGGCATGCTCGAGGCCGCCGCGGTTTTCCGCGCGCAGGGACTCGACCCCGCCAAGCACTTCGTCGCGGTCACCGGCGCCGGCTCCAAACTCGACCAGCTTGCGCGCCAGGAAAAGTGGCTGGCGCACTTCCCGATGTGGGACTGGGTTGGCGGCCGCACCTCCGAGCACTGCGCCGTGGGCCTGCTGCCCGCCGCGCTCCAGGGCCTCAAGATCGACCAGCTCCTTGCCGGCGCCGCCGCGATGGACAAGCTCACGCGCAAGGCCTCGCTCGAGACCAACCCGGCCGCGCTCCTCGCCGCGATGTGGTTCTTCGCCACCGACGGCCGCGGCGCGAAGGACATGGTCGTGCTGCCGTACAAGGACCGCCTCCTGCACTTCTCGCGTTACCTCCAGCAGCTCGTGATGGAGTCGCTCGGCAAGGAGCTCGATCTCCAGGGCCGCGTCGTGAACCAGGGCATCGCCGTCTACGGCAACAAGGGCTCCACTGACCAGCACGCCTACGTGCAGCAGCTCCGCGAGGGCGTGAACAATTTCTTCGTCACCTTCATCGAGGTCCTCAAGGACCGCGCCGGAGACTCGATGGAAGTCGAACCCGGCGTCACGAGCGGCGACTACCTGCAGGGCTTCCTCCTCGGGACGCGCGACGCGCTGAGCGAGAAGGACCGCTCGTCCGTCACGATCACCGTCGCGGAGATCTCCCCCAAGACCATCGGCATGCTCATCGCCCTCTACGAGCGCGTCGTCGGACTCTACGCCTCCCTGATCGGCATCAACGCCTACCACCAGCCCGGCGTCGAAGCCGGCAAGAAAGCCGCCGGCACCGTGATCGCCCTGCGCCTCAAGCTCGCGGTCGCGCTCCGCAAGGCCGACGGCCAGTCACTCACCGCCGAGCAACTCGCGACCCAAACCGGCGCCGACCCCGAGCTCACCTTCAAAGTCCTCGAACACCTCGCCGCCAACGGCGGCACCAAGAAGACCGCGAAAAGCCCGTGGTACGAGTCGACGTACTCGAGCGTGTGATCGATCTGGGCGCTCGATTTTTTGCCGCAGATTTCTGCGGATAAGGCGGGGAACTAAAATGTTCGAGAAACACGGGCACGTAGTAACTCCTGTCTACATCGAAAGGACTCCAAATAAATTGGAGCACTTGGGATCCGGCGTGTTGGTTCAATTCAAAGAGGGATATTTCATTTTTACTGCCGCCCACGTTTTGGCGGAAAAGGTAAACGGCAACATTCTGCTGCCTGGTAAGCCCAATTTCTTCGGTCCTAGTGGAACTACGATCTCATCGTGCCAATTGCTTCCAGAGGTGGCCCATAAGGACAGCGTAGATCTTAGCTACCTCCGGCTCACGGACGACGAGGTCCTGAAGCTCAGAGTTTCTGGCGCCAAGTTTCTGCCGGTTACCAACGACAATCTGGAGCCAACAGGTTCCACTCCGTTTCCAGGCGTCGGAGCTGTTAGTGGCTATCCTTCTGCATCGGTGACAATCTCCGGTCAAATATCCGAAGTTCATTTTACTGACTTGGTCGAAATGGACTTTGCTTCACCGGAGCGACTCCGAAAAGCCGGTTTCAACTCAGAAACGACCATCGGCCTAATCAGGCCTAAAAAATTATGGCTCGATGGGCAACGATTGCGCGATCTCGACCTAGAAGGCATGAGCGGCGGTGCAATTTGGGCACACGACAAAGGTCATGTGCGACTCGTCGGAATTTTCACCGAATACCGCAGTAGTAGATCCCTCCTAATTGGGACTCGTTTGAAGCCGTTAATCACCGAAATGGCGCGGCGCACAAGGCTCGGGTGACTCCCGAGCGCAACGACGCGGCCGAGGCGAAGGGGGCAGGCAAAAGGGGTCGGCCCGTGAGATGTGAAATTTCCGAGCACGGCACCTGACTGATTTCACAATTCACGGCCCGACCCCTTTCCCACTGCCCCTTCGACGCGGGAGAGCCGAAGACGTCAGGTCAGGATTCGGGACAAGGA
>CAIYFD010000198.1 GCA_903925425.1 uncultured Opitutia bacterium
ACGGGGATTTTCCAGTGAAAAAGATGTGGTTTGGAAAGAAGGCGGGCGGACTCCAAAGCGGGAAAGGACAGGACCTGTGCCGCCACAGCCCCTGTCCCGGCGGCCGGGGAACGCCCGACCCGACCCTTCGCCTCACGCCGCGAGGCCGGAGCGCACCAGCAGGGCCTGCAGGTCGGGATCGCGGCCCATGAAGCGACGGAAGAGCTCCGCCGGGTCCTCGGAGTTACCGCGGCTGAGGATGTGCGTGACGAAATCAGCCCCGGTTTCGGCGTTGAAGATGCCGTCGCGCTTGAAGCGGCTGAAGGCGTCGGCATCGAGCACCTCCGCCCACTTGTAGGAATAATAGCCGGCGGCGTAGCCCACCGGGTCCGAGAACAAATGCCCGAAGCGCTTCACCAGCGTCTGGCCCGGCGGCACGGTCGGGATCATGCACTCCTCCACCGCGGTGCGCGCCTTCGCCTCGATGTCGCCGTCGATGAACTCGGCGGTGCGCATGTGGAGGTGCAGGTCCATCTTGGCGAACTGCACCTGGCGCATCGTGCCGCAGGCCGAACGGAAATTCCGCGCGGCGGTCATCTTCTTGAAAATATCCTCCGGGATCGTCGTCCCCGTCTCGTGATGGCGGGCGAAGAGATCGAGCCCCTCGCGCTCCCAGGTCCAGTTCTCGAGGATCTGCGAGGGCAGTTCGACGAAGTCCCAGGCCACATTGACGCCGTTGAGCGACTTGATCTCCACTTCGCCGAGCAGGTGGTGCAGGAGATGGCCGAACTCGTGAAAGATCGTCTCGACCTCGCGGTGCGTCAGCAGCGCGGGTTTCCCATCCACGGGCGGGGTCATGTTGCCGCAGATGTAGCCGAGATGCGGGACCCGGCTGCCGTCGGGCCGCGGGCCACCGGTCATGAGGTAACCCATCCAGGCGCCGCCACGCTTCGACTCGCGCGGGTGCCAGTCGGCGTAGAAAGAGCCGACATGACGCGCCCTGGCGTCGCGCACCTCGTAAAACTTCACCTCGGGGTGCCACGTTTCGATCGCGTCGGACGGCGCGGATGGATTCGTGCCGCCCACGCGGCAGACCGCGGTGCGCTCGATGATTTTCAGGCCGAAGACGCGCTGCGCGACCTCGAAGAGTCCGGCGATCACGCGGTTCATCGGCAGGTAGGCGCGCAGCACCTCCTCGTCGAAGTCATACTGGGCGCGGCGCAATTTCTCGGACCAGAAACCGACCTCCCAAGCCTTGAGCGGCCCGGGAGGCTGCTTGAGCTGGGTGGCCTTGAAGGCCTCGAGTTCGCGGCATTCGCGCGTGAAAGCCGGCGCGGCGCGGCGCCTGAGGTCCTCGATGAAAGTCAGGGCCCGTTCGCCATTCCGCGCCATGCGGCGTTGCAGGACGAGGTCCGCAAAATGGAGCTGATGCAGGATCAGGGCCTTTTCGGAACGCAGCGTGAGGATGCGGCGGACGAGTTCGCCATTGTCGTGCGGGGCCTCGGCGCCCACCGCCACGCCCGCCGCCCACATTTCGCGGCGCAGGGATTCGTCCTCCCCGTACAGCATCACCGGTTCCTGCGAAGGCTGGTGCAGGGTAAAGCGCCACGCCGGCTGCTCCGGCGTGCCGAGCCCCTTCGACTCGGCACTGCGCTTGGCCGCGGCCTGCGCGTGGGCGGGGATGCCGGCCAGGCGCGCAACGTCGGTGACCACCACCTGCCAGGCGTTGGTGGCATCGAGCACGTTCTCGGAATACTTCTGCGTGAGCTGGGCCAGCTCACCCTGGATTCCCTCCAGACGCTGGCGGCGTTCCTCGGGCAGATCGGCGCCGGCCTGCCGGAAATCAGCGAGGGTCTCGCTGACAAAGCGCCGGTGGATACCCTCGAGGGCGCGGACCGCCGGCAGCTCGGCACAGGCCTTGAGCCGCCGCCAAAGGGCCGGGTTCAGCGGGATCTTCGCGTAGAACGCCGAGATCTGCGGGAGCATCTGGTTATGTGCCTCGCGGATCGCGGGCGAGTCGGCCACCGACTGCAGGTGGGTGACCTTGCTCCACGCCACGCCGAGTTCCTCGGTAGCCGTCTCGAGCGCAAGGAAGGTGTTGGCGTACGTCGGCTCGCCGGCATCCGCAGCGCTGATCCGGTCAACAGCGGCCGAGGCGCGCACCAAGGCGGCGGTGATGGCAGGCGCGATTTGGTCGGCCGTCAGCACAGACCAGCGGATCGCGAGGGAGGAATCGAGGAACGGGTTGTCCGGCATGCCGCGACAGCGTGGAAACACGCGGCGAAAGTGAAAGGGAAAACGGGCGGCCCCACGGTCGCGAATCCCAGATCTAAAATCAGATCGGAGATTCGCGCGGCGACCAGCCTACCAGCGCACCGCCACGCTGACGCTGGCCTGGCGGGGCGCGGCCGGCACTCCGGGCACGTCCTGGAATTCGCTCTGCCAGACATTGTCGACGGACCCCGAGAACTCGAGGTCACCTGCCACACCGGGGCGGTAGGTCAGGGCAACCGTGCTGAGGGTGGCGTCGTTGCCGCCCTGCGTGCGGAGCGGATTGGCCGCTTGATGCCGGTACTCGTTATCCGCCCGGAGCTCGAGCTGCTTGCTCAGATGCACGGTCAGGGCCGCGGTCAGGCGGGTCCGGGCGAAGTTGAGGGCGTAGAAACTGGCATCGACCACGGCTCCGCGGTAATCGGAAGACTTGCCGAGGACGGTGCCGCCCAGCACGAGGTCGACCCGCGACCAGGTGCGCATGGCGACGAACTCGGTGCCGGCGGTATCAATGTCGACCGGGTTGGCGCTGCGGGCCGTGGCGCCCTGACGGAAGGTCCAGTCAACCAGTCCGTGGTCGCGGCGGGCAAACACCGCCGCGCGGCCGTGCCAGTCACCCATGGCCCAGTCGACCCCGGCCTCGAGGTTCTGACTCGTCTCCCGCCCGAGCCCGGGATTGCCGCGGAAAAGACCGGCGGCGGGATTGGACTTCAGGGCCGTGTAGCTGGGGAGCTGCGAGGTTTTCGCCGAGGAGAAATAAACCCGGCGCAGGGATCCCGCGCTCCAGTCCCGCGAAAGTTCCAACACCGGCGAACCGGTCGCTTCGGCGTGGTTGGATCCCTCCAGCGTGGCGCCGAGCTTCAGGCCGTAGGCGCCATCGGATGTTTTCCACATGCGCTCCGGGATGACGCCCACCTTGTACAAAGTGCGGGAGCCCGGGAGCCCGAAGATCAGGGAGGTGGACTTGAGTTTGTCGGCCGTGACCTCGCCGCGGAAATTCCATTTCAAACCGGCGCCCTCCACCCGCCCGCCCAAGGCGGCGCCATCGAGCCAGGTCGTATGCTGGAAGGGATGAAGCACGCCGAGCGGGGCGAAGCGATTGAAGGCGTAGTCGTCCTTGTTGCGGCGGTGGAAGGCACCCGCCTCGAGGTAATCGCCGCCGCCGAGGTCCGCGCGGTGGTTGCCCATCACGAGGAGTGTCTGCAGGTTCTCAGTCTCGTTCGAGTTGAACGGGGTGTACATGTTCGCCCAGCCGAAGGTCTTTTCCTGATAGCCCACCGCCAGATCCGTCTGGGAAGCCGCGCCCTGCAGCTGCAGGCGGCCGCCGACCCGGGAGAAATTGTGTTCGCCGAACGGGAGGGACCCGTCGGAGTTCGAGTTGGCCCATGACACATCGCCGGCGAGCCCGGCACTGCCGACCTTCGCCAAGCCCGTTTGGCCGGCATAGAATTCAGTCCGGGAGGTGGCGAACTCCCCCATCCCGGCCGCGATCGACCCGGCATCGCGAATGGGACGCCAACCGTACTCCACCCCGGCAACCGTCGAGTTGCTCGCACCCAGCGCATGATCCGCACCCGTCAGGAGCGACGGCGCCCCCAGCATCGCGGGCGCGAAGGGCAGCTCGGTCAGGTAATGGCCGGTTTGCGGATCGGAGACGGAAACCGCACCGAGGCGGAATCCGGTGTTCTCAAAAATCCCGCCACGGACGGAAATATCCGCCTGCGCCTCCGCCAGATTCCGGCCCTGCACGTCCACCAGAGGCTCATACCGCAGGGCAGAAACCGGCATCGCGAAGGTCCCCACCGGCTCCTGGTTGGCGACGCGGCTCGAATAGACATCGACCGGCGTCAGCGCCACGGGCGCCGGCTGGGCGAAAAGCGCCGGGGCAGCGCCGATTAAGATCAGGGTTCCGAGCGTGCGGATTTGGCGGGACATGCCGCCACCGAATCAGCGCGGGGGTTCAGCTCAAGTTAATATCGTGTCGCCAACATGATTAACAAGTAGCCTGAGATCTCTGGGCGCAAAAAACCCCGGCTTGAACCGGGGTCGAAAACTGAAGGGGGACGACTTATTCGTCGCCGTCTTTGCCGATGGCCTCGACCGGGCAGCCCTCGATGGCCTCCATGCACTGGTCGATCTCTTCCTGGGTGCTCGGCTGCTTGAAAACGTAGGAATAACCACCCTCTTCGTGCCGGGTGAAGAACGAGGGAGCGGTCTCGCGACAGAGATCGCAGTCGATGCACTGGCTATCGACGTAGAATTTCCCCGCCACGTTGGGTTGATGTTTGTCAGCTTTGTTGGCCATAGGTTGGGCCAACAAGAGGGATTGAATTCTCGCTGTCAAGCGGCCACGCGGAAGAGGCCACAAACCAGCGAGGCTTATGCGCCCGGGACCTAGAAAGTCGTGGATTCATCACATGCGACTTCGGGGAATTCGGGCCGGAGTCGGTGCCCGCAGGGAGATCGATGCCATATGCCCCATAGGGAAAACAGGGCGTCTAGGGCCGGGAAATCCCCAGCTGATCCCGCACCTGCCTAAGCCCCTTCCAGCGCCAGCCCGGGAACGACCTGCAGCCCCGCCGATGGCAAGCACGCCGGGTCGGCCCAGGCGGCAAAGGCGATCATGCCGGCATTGTCGCCGGTGTGCTCCGGCCGCGAGGGCAGAAACGCCACCCGCTCGCGGCGAGCCAACTCCGCCAACCGCTCCCGGAGGCGGCCATTGTTGGCCACGCCGCCGGACAACCCGAGGCTGCGGAAAGCCCCCCCGCCCTGCTCCAGGGCGAGCCCGGTCTTGCGCTCCAGGGCATCAACCACCGCCTCCTGATAGCTGGCGCAGAGATCGGGCATGTCCTTTGCGACTTCTTCGGGCGACATCTTCTCGATACGGTACCGCAGGCTCGTCTTGAGCCCCGAGAAGCTGAAGCTGAGGTCACGCTTCGCGCCGATGCCCCGTGGAAAATCGAAGGCGTCGATCCGGCCGGACCGCGCCGTCCGCTCGATCAACGGGCCGCCGGGATAACCGAGGCCGAGCAGCTTGGCGCCCTTGTCGAGCGCCTCGCCGGCCGCGTCGTCCCGCGTGGCCGCCAACACCGTCAAGCGGCGTTCCCGATTGAGGACAAAAAGCAGGGTGTTGCCGCCCGAGACAATCAGCCCGAGATGCGGCAACAATGCGGCCGCCCGCAACGCGAACTCTCCCGGAGCCTCGGCGTGCACGGGCAGGAACGCCGACCACACGTGGCCGCGGAGGTGGTTCACCCCGGCCACGGGCACATGCAACGCCCGACCCAGCGCCTGGGCTGCGGCCACGCCCAAGGCGAGACACGGGGCCAGACCGGGACCGTGGGTCACGGCCACCATCGTCACGGCGGAAAATCCGACTTCCGCCTGCGCCTGCTGCAGCAACGGGCCGAAGTTTCGCAGATGCTCGCGCGCGGCGAGGTCGGGCACGACGCCGCCGTGTTGGGCATGCGTCGCGATCTGGCTGGCGATCCATTCGCCGGCAAGGCCTTGGCTCGGCGAGAAGAGCGCCACCGCCGTCTCGTCGCAGGAACTCTCCAGGCCGAGGATCATCGCATCGCCGTCCGCGTCGCGCGCTCGTCGAGCAGGCGTACGCCGGTCAGCACGTCGATCGCCGCCTGCAGCTGGCTGTCCACCACGGGGGCAAAACCGAACCGCTCCTTGAACTCCACCGGATCGGTGATGTCCGAGCGCGCCCGCTGCCGGCTCAAGCGTTCGTCCTCTTCCGGGGACATGACCACCTCAACCTGGGGCGAAACCCCGACCTCGTGGATGCTCACGCCGGCCGGGGTGAAATATTTCGCCGTGGTGAGGCGCAGTCCCTGCCCGTTGCCGAGCGGGATGATCGACTGCACCGAGCCCTTGCCGAAGGAGCGTTCCCCCACGATCACGGCCCGGCCGGTGTCCTTGAGCGCACCGGCCACGATCTCCGCGGCGCTGGCGCTGCCGGAATTGATCAGAACCGCGATGGGCAGCTTCAGCGGTGCGGTCTTGCCGCTGGCCCGCCGTTCGTCGCGGTCCTCGGGCCGCCGACCCTGCGTATAGACCACGAGTTCGTTCTGGTTGAAAAACTTCTCGGCCACCTCGACCGCCGACGTGAGCAGGCCGCCCGGGTTGTTGCGCAGGTCGAGCACCAGGCTCGTCATGCCCAAACCCTTCAACTTCTCGAGGGCCTTGCCAAACTCCGCGCCCGACGGCCGGGAGAATTCCGTCAACTGGAGATAACCCACTCCGCCGGCCATCAGGCGCACATTGCGCACGCTCTCGACCTTGATCACCTCGCGCGCGAGATCGAACTCGAGGGTGCGCTGGGCGGCCGGGCGGAACAGTTGCACGCTGACCTTGCTGTCGGGGGTCCCGCGCAGGCGGCCCACAACATCGCTCAGTGCGGCGCCCTTTTCCAGCGACGCGCCGTCCACGCCGACGATCTCGTCGCCCCGCAGGATGCCGGCCCGGTCGCCGGGCGAGCCCGCGATCGGCGCGATCACCACGACGCGGCCATTCCGCATCTCGACCTGCACCCCGATGCCGCCGAATTTGCCGCCGATCTCCTCCTCCATCGCCTTGTAGGAAGGCTCGTCCATGAACTCGGAGTGCGGATCGAGTTTCTGGATCATGCCGCGCAGGGCGGACTTGGTGAGGTCGTCGTACTTGACCGCCTTGGGGTCGACGTAGTTCTCGTTCACCAGCCGGAGCACGTCGCGCACATAGGCGGACGATTCCGCGAGTTCACGTCCGCCAAACCAGCTCTGGAAAAGCACGGTGTGAGTGAACAGCGCGGCCAAGGCCGTGCCGAACACCATGCCGCCCGCGATGACGAGAATTCGTCGATACATGGGGCCGAGCTTGGGAATCGTCCGGGCTTTGTAAACGCGCCTTTGGCTCAGTGCGCCGGCTCCAGCACCACCCGCAGGCCGACGTTGCCGAGGCGGAAGTCCGGGCCGCGACCATTGCGGAACGAGGACCGCGCGGCGGCGGGAACGTCACCCCAGCTGCCCCCGCGGAAAACGTGGTCCGCGCCCGAGGCGGGTCCAGCGGGATCGGTTGCGCTCCCACCCGGATAAACCCCGTACCAGTCAAGGCACCACTCCCAGACGTTGCCGTGCATGTCGTAAAGTCCCCAGGCATTGGGGCGCTTGGCCCGCACTGGGTGGGTTTCGTAGCCGCTGTTACGGCCAAACCACGCCATCGCCTCGGCGTCGCCCGCGTAATCGCCCGTGGTCCCGGCGCGGCAGGCATACTCCCACTGCGCCTCAGTCGGCAGCGTGTAGACGAAGCCGGGGGGCAGGTGACCGAGCGCCCGTTCCCGCTCGGTCAGCCGCCGGCAGAACTCCCGCGCCTCGGTCCACGTGACGCTGTCGACCGGCAAGGCGGCGCCCCGGTGCGAGCTGGGATTCTTTTCCATGACGGCCGCCCACTGCTTCTGGGTCACCTCAGTAACCCCGAGCCAGAAACCCGCGGTGAGCGTGACTTGGGTGACCGGGCGCTCATCGCCATCGCCCGCTCCCGGGCTGCCCATGGCGAATGTCCCCGGCTTGATCCAGACCAGCTCGAGCCCGAGATCGGGAAGATAGAAGTTCCCTTCCGCCGCGCGCGTGGCGTCGGGCGCCGCGGCCCCGGCCAGCAGAGCCGAAAGGGCCAAGGCAAGCGCGAGG